>JAFGOK010000415.1 GCA_016926535.1 Micromonosporaceae bacterium
CATCCGTTTGCCGAGGCCGAGTGCGGCCCTTCCGGCGAATCCGAGCGGTAGGGCGGCGAGCCTGGCCGTGCGGGAGACAGCGCGCTTCGGGATCTCGGTCATCCGTCATTCTTACCCGTTGGCGCTGCTGGGCACTGTGAAGGGGATCCCAGGTGGGTGACAGTCCGTTGGCGGCGTACGCAATCGCAGTTTGGATGGGCCTCCCAGCTCCGCCGTCTCGCCTCGCCCGGACGCCCGATCTCGACGGCGGCGCCTTCGGTCCGCAACGCACGACCATCGACATAGCTCAGGACCTCCTCTGCGGCGTAGGCCGCTGCTGCCATGGTCGTCGTGAGGCTGCACGTATCCGCTGCTGCCGGCATCGTCGCGAGTTGGGCCGCCAGCACCGGCCATGCCGGGTCGCGATCGCTGCGATGCAGTTCCAGGCATCGTCCGCATGGGGAGCTGTTCGGGCGAACGAACGGGCCTACCAGCACGATTCCGTCTCGGACAGTGACACTGAGTACTGCGGCCCTCCGCCATCTGCCGCCGGTTGCGGAGGAGGGGAGGGATCCGACCCGGACGACGACAGTGGCCGATCCGGCACGGATGGGGGTGATCCTGGTTTCTGGGGCAGTGCGGGCAATAACGGCAAGCAGGTCACCGGGGCGTTCCCTGCCGTCGATGGAGGGGTCGACATGCCCTATCCCGGCTGCAGCCAGCATGACTGCCATCGGCGCGGCCAGCGGCTCCAGTCCGGTCACGAGAATCTTCGCGGCGGCCCGGCGGCGCAGGGCGTCCGCCGGGGTCGCGGGAGCTCCCTCCTGCGACCCGTTGCCAGGGGTCGATCGGTCGAGGAGCATTGGCGGCACCGCAGCGCCTGCCCCGCCGGCAGCCTGGAGCAGTCTGGCCCGGTCGCCGGGGGTCGTGTCATCATCGGTCGCCCGGAGCGCGAGGGCCGAAGCCTCTGGCAGCAGCCGAAGTCTGGTGCGTTCTGGCAGACCAGCTGGCAGAAGGGCCTGCGCGTCCACCAGGAGACCCGCCGCCCTCAGCGCGTTGAGGACCGCGATGGTGTCCGGCACATCGATAGCCAGCATCGTGTTGGCGTCCATCAGGACCTGCTCCTCCGTCCTGCTGCCATCGAGCAGGTCGAGGATGCGGGCGGCGACCGGGTCGCCGAACTCCAAGACGACCGCCCGGGCTGGATCGGTGCCAAGCTGGACGGTCCGGGCATCACGCCAGAGTTGACGCAGGTTGGGAAGAAGCGACAGCCGCATGGGTGGACAGCATGGCAACTGCCGTGCGGACGCGGGGGGCTGTCCACAGGTGATTCTGGCAATGAGGGTCGTTGTCCACAGGAAGACCTGGGAAGAGCCTCGTCGCCGCAGATGTTTTGTCTGAGTTTGCAGTTCGCGGGAAACGGCATGATGCGCGGCGGCTGACTAGCCTGCCTGCCTGCCGAGCACCATGCCGTCACCGTGGGTCAGGCCTTACCGAGAATGCGGTTCACGGTCGTTCCGCAGACCGGGCAGGTACCTTTCGCCATCTTCATGCCGGTTTTCGAGATCTCGATGTGGCCTTCGAAATCTCGCTTCTCCTTGCACTTGACGCAGTAGCCGTTGTAGGTGTCGGCCACGGTGTCCCCTCCTCAACATCTCCGTTGACGCCTTGGCGCCAACGTCGTCCGGGATGACCGCGCCCGACCGGCGTGCCGGCTGTGCGCGGATGGACCCTGCTCGCTCCGGGGCGAGGGGTCGGTGGTAATGCCTGATCGCTGTCGACTGGAGTCGACCAAGTCCGAGTGTGCCTGGCAAAGTGTCATAAAAAGTCCTGTTAGTCAGGACACGCCGGTTAGGTTCGCCCACCAGGCTGCCCCGTCCACAGATTGTGGATAGGTCTGTGGGGGTGGTTGTGGGTCAGTTGGAGGGACGACGGCCCTGTCCATACCCCGGGACCGCGCGTGAAAACTTTTCGACAAACCACCCAAAAGCATCCAATGTCGGCGTGGAGCGAGACATTGACCCTTGCGGGGGGTGGGATGCTGACCGCTAGCGTGCCTCAATGGGGGACTCCAACGGGGCTGACGCGACGCCCGAAGGGGGCCGGCATATGACACGAAAGCCGGTGGTCGAAGTACGACGCAGCAAGCGCCGTCGTCGGACGGTGTCCGCGTACCGCGACGGTGAGCGCGTGGTCGTCCTGATCCCGGCCCAATTCTCCAACGCGGAGGAGAACGAGTGGGTCGACCGCATGCTGGAGCGCCTGGATGCCCGCGAACGTCGCACCCGGCACACCAACAACAACTTGGCAGCGCGAGCCCACCGGCTGGCGATGCGATACCTGTCTGATCATCCCGCAGCCGTGTGCCCGGCGAGCGTTCGGTGGGTCAGCAACCAGACCGGACGGTGGGGATCATGCACACCGGCCGACCGGACGATCCGGATCTCGGACCGGATCCAGGACATGCCCGACTGGGTCGTCGACTACGTTCTGTTGCACGAGCTGGCGCATCTGGTCGTCCCAAGCCACAGCACGGCATTCTGGGCACTGGTCTCGCGGTATCCGAAGGCGGAGCGGGCCAGGGGATACCTTGAAGGCGTCTCGGCCGCTGGCGGACTCGTCATCACCGGCGACTGAGGCAGCTACAGGTCGAAGCCCAGGTCGCTCAGGTCGAGTTTCGTCTTCGCGAAGGTCTCCGGCTCGGCAAAGGCCTCGGCGTCCGGCATCAGGTCCGGGTGACCCCACAGGCCATCTCGGCCAGCGATGCCCCGATGCTCTGTCAGAGCAGCCCACAGGGCCGTGGCCTCTCTGAGCCTGCGCGGGCGCAGTTCCAGGCCGACAAGCGCTGCGAACATCTGTTCTGCCGGACCGCCGGTGGCCCGGCGTCGCCGGAAGGTCTCCGAAAGCCGCGCGACATCCGGCAACCGCTGGCCAGCAGCCCGGTCGACGATGTGGCACACCCAGCCCTCGACCAGGGCGAGCATGGTCTCCAGCCGGGCCAGGGTCGCCTTCTGCTGGGGGGTGTCCTCTGGGGTAAAGATCCCCTCCAGCGTGATCTCAGCCATCTCCCCGCCGAGCATCATCGGGTCGATCCGGGAAAGCGCCTGCTCGACCGACTCCCGATCGACATGGATGCCGGCGGCATAGGTCTCGATCGCCGCGAACACGTGACCGCGCAGCCAGGGGACGTGGCCAAACAACCGCTGGTGAGCGGCCTCACGCAACGCGACATACAGCCGGAGCTGATCTGTCGGGATTTCGAGGCCGTCCCCGTACGCCTGGATGTTCAGCGGGACGAGGGCTGCGGTGCCGGCGGGGCCAAGCGGCAGCCCGATATCTCCGGCGGACAGCACCTCTGTGGCCAGCGAGCCGAGTGCCGTGCCCAGTTGCCCGCCGAACAATGCCCCGCTGAGGGAGGCGACCATGGAATTGAGCGCGCCCAGCTGTTCTCGCGCCTGCTCCGGCACGAGTTCGGTCATGGCAGCGGCCATCCGCCCTGCCACTGGGTCACACAACTTGCGCCATACCGGGAGCGTCTCGGTCAGCCACTCCGCGCGGGACCAGGCGGTCGTCCCGCGAATCCCCGACGGAAGGGCCGATTCCGGTTCCAACCAGAGATCAGCCAGGCGCAGCGTGTCAACGGTTGCCGTCAGTTCAGCGGAGTCAACGCCCCGGGTGTCACCGGAGGAGTCCTGGGCACCAGTGATCTGCTTGCGAGCGATCTGCATCGCGAGATCCCAGTTGACGGGCGCACTGCCCGAGGCTGCGAACATCCGCTGGAATTGCTCCATGAACTGCTGGAACTGTTGCGGATCGCGAGGATCAGGCAACCCACCGCCTGGAAGGCCGAAGTCGAACGGAGTGTCTGGTGGCACCACTCAACCGTACTCGCCCGATGGTCGGAGCGACGTTGGCAGCTAGGCTCAGCGTCATGAAGCGTCGTGGGGTGACCGTCCTGGTCGGATGCGTGCTACTGGCGTTACTCGTCGGGCAGATCGGGTGGGTCAGGGTCTCCTACGTTGAGCTGGGGCCGGGTCCGACCTATGACATTCTCGGCACGTTCGACGAGAAGCGGGTTGTCGGGGTTTCCGGAGCGGAAGCCACCAAGTCGGCCGGTCAGCTACGGATGGTCACTGTTTCGGTCCGGACGGACATGACGCTTCTCGACGCGCTTCGCGGCTGGTGGGACGGGGACACGGCGGTCGTCCCCAAAGAACTGATCTATCCGCCAGACAAGTCGGAAAAAGAGGTCGACGAGGAGAACACCAGGGAGTTCGAGGCGTCACAGACCAGCGCGGAGACCGTGGCACTGCGGGAACTGGGCTATCCGGTCGAGGTGACGGTTGCAGGCCTCAGCGAGGGCTTTCCCGCCACGTCGATCCTGGCCGTCGGCGACGTCATCCTGACGGTCGACGGGCAGCTCGTGACCTCCACCCAATCGTTGACCACCTTGATTCAGTCCAAACCGGCGGGGGAATCACATGAGGTTACCTTCCGGAGAGCTGGCGAGACCACGACGGCGACGGTCGGTACCAAAGCGGATGACGACGGAACGCCGAAGATCGGTGTCAGCGTCGAGCAGAAGCAGCCTCATCCGTTCACCCTGACCTTCGAACTCGACGAGGTCGGCGGTCCGTCCGCCGGCCTGATGTTCACGCTTGCCATCATCGACACCATTAAGCCGGAGGATCTGACCGGCGGTTTGATCATCGCCGGAACAGGAACCATCGACGACGATGGCAAGGTTGGCCCGATCGGGGGGATCCAGCAGAAGCTCCTCGGCGCGAAGCGGGACAAGGCAACGGCATTTCTGACCCCGGCCGACAACTGCTCCGAGGCCGTCGCCAACGCTCAACCAGGGCTGCCGCTGGTGAGGGTGTCGACCCTCCAGGAAGCGCTCGCAGCGCTGACCTCGTTGCGGGAGGGCCACACTCCTCCCCTGTGTACCGGATGAAGCGGGTACGGACCGGGCGGATGCTGACCGAGCGGGTGCTGAGCGGGGGAATTCCGCATTCTGGTGTCGATCACATGGTGGATCATGCCGTCTGGGCGGGGAGTGCGTAGGCTGGACGACTGACCGGGCAACCACGCCCGGCCAGCCGGCGGCCAGCCGGAAAAACTGAGTGGCGGAGCGGCACCGTGGTGATGCGTACCCCCCTGTCCAGGATGAGCCGGCGTGGCCGAGTCACGATCGGCGTCCTGTCAGTACTGCTCGTAGTGTTCATCCTGTTTGACAAATTTGTAAATCTTTGGGCTGATTATCTCTGGTTTAAGGAGGTTCACTACTCGACGATCTTCATGACCGGCCTCAAGACCAGGCTGCTGCTGTTCTTCCTGTTCGGCATGGTCGTGGCCGGGATTGTCGCAGCGAACCTCTACCTGGCATACCGCACGCGCCCGCTGCTGCGACCGCACTCCGCGGAGCAACACTCGCTCGACCGGTATCGGCTGGCGCTGCTTCCGCGGATAGGCCTGTGGATCGCGCTGGCGTCTGGCGTGATCGGGCTGTCCGCTGGCATGTCGGCACAGGGCCAGTGGCAGGATTGGCTGCTGTTTGTCAACAGCCAGGAGTTCGGCGTCGAGGACCCGCAGTTCGGTGAGGATGTCTCGTTCTACATCTTCCGGCTGCCGTTCTGGCAGTACCTGGTCGGAACCGGCTTCGTCACGATTGTGATGTGCGTCCTCGGATCCGTCGCGCTGCACTATCTGTTCGGTGGGGTGCGGCTCCAAGGCGCCGGAGACCGGATGACCGGCGCGGCGAGAGTCCACCTGACCAGTCTGGTCGCCGCGTTCGTCGGGCTGAAGGCCGTCGCGTACTTCCTCGACAGGCGGGCTCTGGTGCTCAGCGAGAACGAGGGAGTCGGGCTGTGGGGCGGCGGTTACACCGACATCAACGCCCTGTTGCCGGCCAAGGAGATCCTTGCCTGGATCGCGATTCTCGTCGCCGTCGCGATCCTCGTTTCCGCCAATGCTTTTGCCCGGAACCTGCTGTGGCCTGGACTGGCTCTGGGACTGCTCGCCATCTCCGCTGTCGCCGTCGGCGGCATCTACCCGACTGTGGTCCAGTCGTTCACGGTGAAACCGAGCCCGCTGAGTAAGGAGACTCCGTACATCGAGCGGAGCATCGTCGCGACTCGTGCGGCCTACGGCCTGACTGATGTCAAACAGGACGACTACCCGGGCAACAACGATGCGCCACCGGCGAACCTCGCGTCGGACCAAGCGACTATCAGCACGATCCGGCTGCTGGATCCGAATATCGTCGGCCCGACCTACACCCAGCAGCAGCAGGTCCGCGGCTTTTACGAGTTCAACGAGAAGTTGGACATCGATCGGTACACCATCGACGGCCAGACACAGGACTACGTCGTCGGGGTGCGGGAAATCAACTATGCCAGCGGGACTGTCAGCAAGAACTGGCAGAACCGCCATACCATTTATACACATGGATATGGTTTCGTCGCTGCTCCAGCGAACAAGGTTGTCTGCAACGGCCAGCCGTACTTCGTGTCGGGATTTCTGAGCGAGCAGACGGCACAGCAGACGAGTGACGGCAAGCAGTGCACCTCCGGCAATGACCTCATCCAGACCCCGCAGCCGCGGATCTACTACGGCGAGCAGATGTCCGACTACGCCATCGTCGGCAAGGAGGGGGGCGGTAGTGACGCTGAGTTCGACCGCCCGACCAGCGAGACCGATGCCCAGTACTTCACATACAACGGCAGCGGTGGCGTGGCAGTAGGATCGATGACGCGAAGGCTGCTGTACTCGATGTACTTCGGCGAGCCGAATTTCCTGCTCTCCAGCGTGTTCAACGACAAGTCGAAGGTGCTGTACGTGCGTGACCCCGCCGAGCGGGTGCACAAGGTGGCTCCTTTCCTCACCCTTGACAAGGATCCCTATCCCGCCGTCGTCGATGGGAAGATCCTGTGGATCATCGATGGGTACACGACTGCATCGTCGTATCCCTATTCGCAGGTCGTTGACTGGAAGACGGCGACGAAGGACACCCAGACCCAGGAGATGGCGTTCCCGGAGGCCCGGCAGGACGTCAACTATGTCAGGAATTCCGTCAAGGCGACTGTCGATGCGTACACCGGAACGGTAACCCTGTATACGTTCGACGAGACTGACCCGGTACTGAAGGCCTGGAACAAGGCGTTCGGCGGTAAACTCGTCAAGCCTCGCAGCGAGATCTCTTCGGATCTCGAAAGCCACCTGAGGTATCCGGAGGATCAGTTCAAGGTTCAGCGGGACCTGCTGTCGCAGTTCCACGTCCAGAACGCACAGGGGTTTTTCTCCGGGGACGATTTCTGGCAGGTCCCGGTTGACCCAGCGAAGCAAAACTCAGGGCTGAACCAGCCTCCGTACTTCCTGCTCGCCAAATTCCCCGGCCAGGACGCTCCGACCTTCCAGCTGACCGCGGCGCTGAACCCGCGCAACCGGCAGAACCTTGCCGCACTGGTTTCCGGATCGTACGTTGACGGGCAGCCTGTGCTGAAGGTGCTCAAGCTGCCGAACGACACCCGGATCGATGGGCCGGGCCAGGTCTGGCAAAAGATGACGACCTATCCCCAGGTCACAACCGATCTTGGGTTGTTCGAGCGGGAAAACAGCCAACCGGTGCATGGCAATCTTCTCTCCCTGCCAGTTGGCGACGGCATGCTCTATGTCGAACCGCTGTACATCCAGAACAAGAGCACCAATCCACAACCCCTGGTGCGGAAGGTTCTGCTGTACTACGGCAAGTACATCGCGTACGCCGATTCGCTGGAAGCCGGCCTCGCCGACCTCGTGAAGCAGTCGACTGGTCAGCAGCCGACGACGCCGGAGCCGGGGGAGTCCGGGGAGGCTTCTGGCGGGCAGCAGCAACCGGCAACAGGGCCGGTCGCTGAAGCAGTTGCCAAGATGAACCAGGCGATCGCGGATTTGCGCGCGGCGCAGACTTCTGGTGACTTCGAGGCGTACGGGCGAGCGCTCAAGGCACTGGAAGAGGCTGTGAAGCAGTATCAGAACGCTCTGGCAGCGGCTGAGGCGACGGCAACGCCGACTCCGGCGCCGACCGGCGCTGCCACGCCAAGCGCCCCGGCGGTGCCAAGCGGTTCTGCCAATCCGGGCGCTGTGCCGAGTCCGTCGTAGGGATCGGGCAGCTCATTCCCCACGCTGATCGTGGCTGGTGAGGGTTCTTCGCAAGGCTCCCACCAGCCACGATGAGGCAGATGAGGAATCGATTTGGAGATCGTCGGGTGACTGCGCTACTGTAATCAAGGCGACGCGGGGTGGAGCAGCTCGGTAGCTCGCTGGGCTCATAACCCAGAGGTCACAGGTTCAAATCCTGTCCCCGCTACTACGGAAGGGCCCTGAACAGCGGATATGCTGTTCAGGGCCCCTATTGTTGTCGATGGGGATTTGAGTTACCCCTCGAAAACCCCCCGAAAACCCGGGGTCGCACTCACGGGATATCGAGGTGTCTTGGCGGGTGTCGTGCTGGCGTGGTCGGTGGGGCTGGTGTGCTGGGTCTTGCCGTGGTCATGGCGTTGTGTGCTGGTCTCCCAGTTGCTGGAGGATGTCGGAGACGTCTGGTGCCAGGGCGGGTTTGGCGATGTAGTAGGTGTCGGTGATGTCCTGGTTGGCGTGCCCGAGTTGGGCGGCGGCGGTCTTGGCGTCGGCTTCCCGGTCGATCAGGGTGGCTACGGTCTTGCGGAATGTGTGGGGGGTTAC
>JAFGOK010000416.1 GCA_016926535.1 Micromonosporaceae bacterium
ATCGTAGATCTTGACCCACTGGACACTGGGGAACTGCTTGAGCGTCGGAATGATCGAGTCCGCGATCGTGACAGAGCGCCCCAGGCTACTGCACCCGCCGGCCAGCCTGACTCGCGCGATCCCCCCGGCAATGGTCAGCCCGGTGAAGCCAGTCGTCAGCCCGCTGGGGAATTCCAGGCCCGCGTAGGTCTCTGCCGCAGTCGGGCCGGCGAACAGCCGCTGCAGCGCGCCCCTGCCAGTCGCCGGGGGAACGACCGGCCGAAGCACTGCGGTCGGTTCATCGGTCTTTTCCCGGATAAAGTAGCTCTTCACCTGCACCGTGGTGAACGTGTTGTCGACGTCAATCACCAGCCGGCTGGGCTGATACAGATGGAATACAGTGAACGGCCGGTACGCGGTCAGGCCGATGCCGAAGTCGAGCGGCCCCGGGGGCGCGAAGAGCGACTCCTCCATAGGACCAACCGGGGCGATCTCGTACATCGTCGGCAGCACCAGGGGCATGCGCGACCACTCATCGCCGAGCTCGCACTGATCGTCAGAATTGGCTGACGGGGCGAAGTACACGTACAGGAAAGCGTTTCCGACCAGGGGGGCATACGCGCCAGGCGGGCCGAGGACAACCTCGTCGACGTATTCGACAGTTCGAATCTCGGGAAGGGCTCCCTCGAATTCAAACACCAGCCGGTCATAGCCCTCATGCTGGGCGGCCCGAACGTCGACGACCCGGCACGGCGAGCCCTGATCGGCAACCGCAGGCACAGCGGCAACCGCGTCGGTCACCAGCCCGGCCACCAGACCTGCGATCAACCCGGCAATGGGAATGACCGCCGCACGGGGCAAGGTAAGGAATCGGGAATTGACAGTGAACACGAGCACGCACCTCCCGGAGGTGACCATCGAATTGATGCCCTCTTGGGCAAAGGATTTGCCTTGAGCGTCATATTGATCACCGTAAGTAACGAACCGACAACGTTAGTCTGGCACGATTTGGGGAGACAATGGTTCCCCTGGTCACACCGCTGATCACGTCGCCTCCTCAAGCCCCTGGTCACTACCAGCGCCATCGGCGTTGCCGACAGTGGAGGCACGCTCCACCGTCATGCCGGGCTCGGCAACCGGTTCGGCCGACCCGTTGCCACCGATCACCCAAGGGCCCGAGCAAGGCGGTACTGATTCCTGCCGATTCAGTCGACTATAGTGGACTGTCCACTGTCAGTACATTCGTCGCCATCTCGCTCCGAAGCGCGGGGATCCGCGCCGCCTGGGCGAAGGCATCCGCGTCGGCGGGGCGCGGACATGTGCGCCGGCGGGGCGCGCGCAACAACACACTGACAGGGGTGGCGGCATGAAACGTGTGACGACTGCACTAGGCGCTGTCGTACTCGCGGCGACGATGGTGATATCCAACCCCGGGACCGCGCTGGCAGCGGAAACCGATCCGTCCTGGGCGACCTGCTCCGAGCACAGCTTCACGGTGCCACTCTCGGCGACCGATCCGACGACCTACACCATCTACGGCCGGCTGTGCCTGAAAAGCGACAATGCCCGCGGCAACAAGACCGTGATGATGATGATTTCGGGCCTGACCTATGACCACACCTATTTCAACAGCACCTACCAGCCCTCGACGTATTCCTGGGTCTACGCCGCGACCAGCCGCGGATACTCGACCTTCATCTACGATCGGCTGGGCGTCGGGGCGAGCGGCAAGCCTCCAGCGAACCAGCTGACCGTGCAGAACCACGCCTACACCGCTGAGCAGATCGTTCGCAAGCTGAGGGCGGGCAGCATCGGTGGCCGGGCATTCACCAACGTCGTCGGGGTGGGGCACTCCCTCGGTGCCGGCGTGCTGCAGTACCTGGCCGGTACCGTCACCGATCCGGTCGGCGTCCCCAACTATCTCGTATTCTCCGGATGGCTCCACCAGGGCAGCCTCCCTGCCCTGACCACCCTGGCCACCTCGCTGCACGAGGCCGGGGACGATCCGGCGTTCTCCTCAGCCGGCCTGCCCAGCGGCTACATGACCACGCTGCCCAACAGCCGGGGCGCCAATTTCTACAACACCGCCTCAGCGGAGACCGCGATGATCACCCAAGACGAGGCGACGAAGCAGACCGGGACGATCGAGGAGCGGCAGACCCTGGCAACAGTCAGGGCTTCGGCGGTCACATTGAGCATCACGGTGCCGGTCATCCTGTCCGTCGGGCAGAAGGACACCCTGCAGTGCAACGAGTCCGCCGGGCTGACCTGCGCGAGCTCCGCCGCCATCAAGGCCAGAGAGGCGTCGTACTACGGCCCGAAGGCCTGCCTGGCCGGATACATGGTCACGGATGCCGGGCACTCAGTGAATTTCCACATCAAGGCCAGGGATTCCTACAACTACGTCAACACCTGGCTGGACGACTACACCATCAACAAGGTCAGTAGCAAGGACGCCAACGGGTGCCTCTCGACGTACTGATATCCGAACGTGCGGCAGGCTCAATGGGATCACAGGCAAACACATATTGACGATCTTGCATATTTGCTTGCGGTATCCCATGATGGGGAACTGTCTGCTGACCACGCCGAAGGAGCATCATGCGGAGCAGAAGGTTCTCCCTGGGACTCGCCGCCGTCACGGCGGTGACCGCCGCGACGGTCGGAACTGCCTCAATGGTTGTCGCACCCAGCGCCGCGGCCGGCATCCTGCCGGCCGCGGACCCGGCCGCCGAGCGCTGGGTGGCGACCTGGACCTCCATGCAGCAACTGACCGAGCCGTCCAACATGCCGCCCGCTCCGTACACCCAGGGTAATCAGGTCATGGTTGACACAACCCTCCGCCAGACCGTCCGCGTCTCGGTTGGCGGTCAACGATTCCGGCTGCATCTGAGCAACGTGTTCGGCGGGGCCGCGCTACCGATCACAGCAGCCTCCGTCGCACTGCCGGCCGGAGGCAAAACGGGGGTCAGCGGCATCCAGAGCGGCACCACCAAACCGGTGACCTTTGGTGGCCAGGCCTCGGTCACGATCCCGGCCGGGAAAGAGACAATTGCCGACCCGCTGGACTTCACGGTGGCGAGCGGATCCAACCTCACCGTGACGCTATACCTCGCCAAGGGCCAGGCCTCCAGCAACATCACCTCGCATCCGGGCTCCCGCACCACCTCATACCTCGTCAAGGGCAACCATCTCCAGGACGCCAGTCTCTCCGGCGCGACCGGCGTCGACCACTGGTACTTCCTCAGCTGCCTGGACGTGGTGGCCTCAGAGAGCACGAGCGCCGTCGTGATGCTCGGAGACTCGCTGACCGATGGCCGCGGGTCAACGACCAACGGCAACGACCGGTGGCCGGACAAGTTGTTCGACCGGTTGCAGCGGCAGAGCGCCACAGCGACGGTCGCGGTCCTCAACCAGGCCGCCGGAGGCAACGCGGTCCTCAGCGGTGGGCTCGGTCCCACCGCGCTGTCGCGTTTCGACCGGGATGTGCTCGGCCCGAGCGGCGTCAAGTGGCTGATCGTGTTCGAAGGAGTCAACGACCTCGGTAGCACTGGCTCGCCCCAGACGGCCAACGCCCTGATCTCGGCCTACCAGACGTTCATCACCAAGGCCCACGCAGCCGGGATCAAAGCGTACGGGGCCACGATCACGCCATTCGGCGGCAACGGCTACGACGTCGGCACCCATGAGGCTGCCCGGCAGACGGTCAATTCATGGATTCGCACCAGCAACACGTTCGACGCCGTGCTCGACTTCGACCAGGCGGTCCGGGACCCGGCGAACGCCCGCAGGATCCGTCCGGCCTATGACACCGGCGACCACCTGCACCTCAACCCCGCCGGCTATCAGGCGCTGGCAGATTCCATCCCGGACACCCTGTTCCATTAGGGACCGATTCTGACTCAATGACCGATCGTTGCCGCGGCCGCAATGGTGACCGCAGCCGCTACCGCTGCCAGGCCAACACAATGGAGAATATCCGTCTAGTCTCTGATGATGACCATAACGAGACTCGTCAATATGGCGCGGATTGGCCTCATCGCCGGCTGCATGCTGGCGATGCAGCTGCCGATGGGCCACGCCATGGCAAGCCAGACCACCGGAGGGCACGATCCCGCCGTGGTCATGACTCGCTCCGGCCCAGTGCGGGGCACGGTTGCGGCGGATCATCGGTCCTTCCTTGGGATCCCCTACGCCGCCCCACCGGTCGGCGAGCGGCGGTGGGCCTCTCCCCGACCGGTGCAGCCATGGACAGCGGTCAAGGACGCCACAGCCCCCGGCAACGACTGTCCCCAGCCTGCCAGCGCCCTGACCGGTGGCACGGCACCGGTGAACGAGGACTGCCTGTACCTCAATGTCACCACCCCGGCCGGCGCCAGCGGGCGACGCCTTCCTGTGATGGTCTGGTTCCATGGCGGCGCCTTCACTACCGGCTCCGGACGGATCTACGATCCACAGCGAATGGTGACCCTGGGGAACGTCATCGTCGTCACGGTCAACTACCGGCTCGGCGTGCTGGGGTTTCTCGCCCACCCGGACCTGGACGGATCAGGCCGGCCCAGGTCCGGAGCCTTCGGCCTCGAGGACCAGCAGGCGGCGCTCCGCTGGGTCAGGACCAATGCTGCGGCCTTCGGCGGGGATGCCGGCAAGGTTACGATCTTCGGCGAGTCGGCCGGTGGCATGAGCACTTGCGATCATCTCGCGGCCCCGGCCTCGGCCGGGTT
Source organism: Micromonosporaceae bacterium (assembly GCA_016926535.1). GTDB lineage: Bacteria > Actinomycetota > Actinomycetes > Mycobacteriales > Micromonosporaceae > JABDRL01. Next base: position 4,704 of record JAFGOK010000416.1, read on the forward strand.
GTTTCACCGGGCCATCATCGAAAGCGGCCCCTGTACGTTCCTGATGCCCCCGACCACCTCCCTGACCTTCCCGATCGCGCAGGCGGAGACCACGGGCGTCGCATTGGCGCAGCGGCTCGGCTGCACTGACGCCCAGAGCCCGGACGCCCAGGATCCTGACGCCCAGAGCAGTGCGGCGTGCCTGCGGGCAGTTCCAGTCTCGGAGCTCTTCGCCGCGGCAGGTGACGACCTGGTGTTCTGGCCGGTCCATGGAGGCACGGTGCTTCCGGTGGAGCCGTCCCAAGCGCTGGAGGGCGGGCGCTTCAACAGGGTTCCGGTGGTCCAGGGGACGAACCGCGACGAGCACCAGCTGTTCATCGCCATTCTGGAAGCGACCATGGGGCGCCCGTTCAGCGAGGCTGACTACCTCCCGACGATCGAAGCGACCTTCGGAGAGGACACTGCGGCGATCATGGCGAGCTATCCTCTGGACGCCTACGACTCGCCGAGCCTCGCACTGTCGACGCTGTTCACTGATGCGATCTGGGCCTGCTCTGCTCTCCAGACGGCCCAGTTGCTGTCAGCCCAGGTGCCAACCTGGTCATACGAATTCTCCGACGAGCGGGCGCCCTGGCTCGACCTGTATCCGGCCCCCAGTTTCCCCTCCGGGGCCTATCACGGTTCGGAACTGCCGTACCTGTTTGGTGGAACCTTCTTCCCGGACACGTTCGACGCAAGCCAGCGGCGGCTGTCGGACGAGATGCTCGGCTACTGGACGCGGTTCGCACGGACCGGCAATCCGAACGGCGCCCAGGCGACGGCCTGGCCACGGTTTACCCAGCGCAGCGGGAAAACGCAGGTCCTCACGGCGGACAGCACGGTGCCCTCGCAGGTCGACCTCGGCACAGAGCACCACTGCGGTTTTTGGGCTCAGCTGCCCAGCGCCGGGTAGTCGCTGTACTTGAGCAGCCGTAATCCTTCCAGCCGGAGCACTGCCGGATAGATCGCCCGGTAGACGTCGCAGTTCGGCGACGGGAGGTCGTACCGCCCGGTGGTCTGGAACGTGGCCACCGGGCACCCGCCAGAGCACCAGTAGCGCCAGGTGCAGTCGCAGCAGCCTTCCTTGCCCTCGACTGGCGGGTTGCGCCTGGCGATCGCATTGTCGGCGCGAACGAGGTCCAGCGGATCATCCTGGAACACGTCGCCGAGGCTGCGCTCGATCTCCATATGGCACGGGGCGACCCGGCCCCGGTGGTCGATCACGACGTAGTCCCGGCCGACCCCGCACGAGTGACGCCTCGGCTGGATCAGCTGGCCCCGGTCGAGTACCGACCCGAGCACGCTCCACGGCGGCAGGTGTTCCTCGATCACGGCGAAGGCCTCCAGCAGCGCCGAGACCAGCGGCTGATCCGCGCAGCGCAGGTCGTCGGATGCGGCCACACTCGCAGCGTCCCGGAAGAGGTTCAAGCTGAAGGTCAGGTCGCGCTCAAGCGCGAATCGCACGGCGTCAGCCACCCCTGCGGCATTCAGCTTCGTGAGCGTGATGGAAAGGTGGGGGGCAATCCCGATCCGCGTCAACCGCGCGATCGTGCGTTCCACGGACCGGAACGACGGCCCACCGCTCGCCGTCAGTCGCTGCGCGTCGTGGCTGTCACCGACCCCGTCGAAGGACACCATGACCCTGATGTCGCAGGCCAGGAGCGCCTCGGCTAGGCCGGGCGGCATCGCCACCCCGTTGGTGAGCAGCGTGGCGTGCAATGCCAGGCCGTGACGGCTCGTCAACTCCCGGGCGTACGCGTGCAGCGCGAGCACGAGCTCTGGTTCGAGACTCGCCTCCCCACCCGCGTATTTCAGTTTGAGGGCGGCAAAGCCGTGGCGTACCGCAGTGCCGACGACCGCTTCCAGCGCAGCACGCCCGGTCCGCTCGTCCATGGTTTCCCGGGTCTTATTCAGGTAGCAGTAGCGGCAGCGGAGATTGCAGTCATTGGTGATGTGCAGCCAGGCTGTCAAGATCTCGCTGACGGCCTCGTCAGCGCGCATCGGGCAGCCGACTGGCTCGATCAGTGCGAAGCGGTGCAGCCGCTCGACGACGGATTCGAACTCGCCCCGCAGATCCACGGCGACCCGTTGACGAGCCTCGGCAA
>JAFGOK010000417.1 GCA_016926535.1 Micromonosporaceae bacterium
AACCCTGTTGACTATGACGCTCATCATTCCCCAATGTGGTACAAGCATGCCCATGTCAGCCGGACATGGGCATGCGGAGCACGAAGCGCGGCGGCGGCTGCCAATTCCCGGCTCGCACCGTACGAACCCGCCGCCGACCTTCGTCTGGTGGACGCCGTGCAGGTCGGTGCACGGCGCCCACCATTCCCCGGATCCCACCATCTCGCTGATCGATCATGAAACACGATCGGGTATATCAGTATTTGCCATGATTAACATGCTCACTCATGTTTTTTGGTCCTCAATCGACTGAATTAGGCTAGGAATTGACTATTTGATCACTCTGCATCACCTGGTATGCGGTATTCCGGTACTTGGAGGTGCAATCGTGACTAATACGTATGTCGATCCTACTATGTACTGGCTTCGAGACCAGCTCCATGCCCTCGAACCATGCGACTCAGAGGATGGCGGCATTTACGCCGACAAAAAGGGTTATCACAACACCCGAGCAGCCAACCAGCGAAGGTGGCCGGGGGACTACTCCATCCGAGACGCCATCGACCAAACCGGCCCGGCCGACAAGGCCGCCGGCATTGACTGGACGTTCCGCTCCGCCCAACGTGGCGACTACCGGACCATCGCCAAGTACTTCGGAAGGTTCATGCGAGCGGCCAAGGCCGCCGACCGGCGTCTGGCCGGCTGGCGAGAGGCGTACGGCCAGGTCGACAACGATCGGGCGGTTGAGGGCTGGGACTGCCGCTACCACCGGGCGATCACTTCGGACTCCAGCCACCTGTGGCACATCCACTTCAGTGAGACCCGGGCATACACCACGTCAAAAACCAACAAGGAGGCGCTGCTGTCCGTCCTCAAGGGGGAGACTCTCTCCGAGTACCTCGCTCGCGGCGGCCAGCTGATCGGCAGGGCAAGCGACCCCTCGGCGCTCAGGGAGGACGGCATCCTGGGCCCACGGACCATCAGCCGCTGGCAGCAGATCATGGGCACCTCGGCGGACGGGGTCATCAGCCCCGTCTCGGATCTGGTGAAGGCGGTGCAGCGGCACCTCAACGCCAACGGCGCCAGCCCGAAGCTCCCTGTCGACGGTAAGGGCATCCGCCAGGATGGCAAGGTCTACCAGACCGTCCGTGCACTCCAGCGCTACCTCGGCACGACGGCGGACGGCATCCTGACACCCGGAGGTTCCCTGGCGGTCCGGGTGCTTCAGCGCCGGCTCAATACCGGATCGTTCTAGCTGCCGGACCGGCCCATCCTGGAGCGAGTATCTGGGGTAGTCCCGCGAGCGAGGGGTGGGGTGGCGACGGATCCGTCGCCACCCCACCCCTCAGCCAGCTCTCCGGCCGACCTCACGCCGGGGCGTACCCCCGCATCAGCCGATGATTCGATATGCGTGAATCAGGGTCTGGTCGAGGGTGTTCCCCGCGCTGTCGGCGACCTGCGCCCGCAACGAGACGGACGAGGCTCCCACCGGGTGATCCAGTGTCACGAACGCGGAACCGCCGCTACGCCGCACCGGCACCCGCTGCCACGTCGCGCCGTCGTCGTAGGAGGCATCGACTGTGACCTTCTTGAGCTTTCCGACCTGAGCTCCCGACTGGGGCGCAACGACCACCGGCACCCGCGAGCGCTGACCGGCGCGCACTGCGTTGTGGCAGTCCACAGCAGGAGCGAACCGCACCGACCACAGTGGAAGGGCGGTCGTTGTTTCGCCGGTGTTGCCGGAACGGAAGGTCCAGTCTGCCTGGACCGAGGTCGACAGCTCCGCTGGCGCTACCCGGTCTGCCCGGACGGCCAGCCGGTAGCGCCCCGCCTTTGCCGGGACCTGGAACTCGCCGATCCCCGGCTGGTCGGAGGTGCCGAGGACGATCCCGTCACGAGAGAGGGTCGTGCTGGCCGAAGAGGTCGCGGCAAGACCCCACCGGCCCTCACCATCGCCAAAGGCCCCGAGGGCCATGAGCATGGCGTTTCCGGAGCGGCTGGCCCCCAGCAGGTCGGGGCTCGGCTGCGCCAGCGATGGGCCGAAGGTGGCGCGGTTCCACACCTCGTGCACGGTGCGGCCAGGCTGGTAGGCCGTCACGGGACCGTCCACCTCGCCGAGGACGTCCGTAGGCTCGTCGCCAGACATCACAGACTCCAGCACGGCCGGCTGCCACCGGATGCCGCCGTCGGTGTTGTAGTACTCCGTCCGGTTGGAGGGCAAGGACATGACGTCCCCGAAGCCAATGACGAACGGGAGATCATCCTTCTGCGGCATCACGAACTTGAGCAGGCCGGTCCGCGGAGTCGCTTCCAGGTTGGTCGTCGTGACTGTCGCCAGATCCTGCGGCGAGACAGTGCGGCTGATCCCGGTTTCCATCCGGCCCAGGGTCATCCAGGCCAGGTTGTACACAGCTGGCAGCGTCGCGATCGCCTCGGGTCCAGCCGGCGCCTGCTGCGCCTCTGGAGTCTCCTGCTCAGGGGCGGTCTTCTCCGGATCACCGCTCTGCTGCTTCCACATGCCGTTCAGGGCCGAGAAGAAGTGCTCGACCGCCCGGTCACCGCCAAGTTGCGCGGTGTAGGTGTCCGACAGCGTTCCCGTGATCAGCCCGAGGCTGAATCCCGTCGGGTCGGCGATACCGGCGCTGACGTCGACGATGGCAGATTCGGGGTCTGCCCCGGGAACAGTCACCGAGATGGGCTTGGCCACCTGGCCGTCAACGGTCACGGACACTGGGGCAGTGACCACGATCTCCGGGTTGGCGAGCAGGGCGGCCCCTGGCTCATCCTCGCCGTCGAACAGCAGGCTCGCCAAGGCGTAACGCCCCTTCGGGACCCGCAACCGCATTGTGCTGTCGCCAGATGCCTCGATGATCTTTTCGGAGTCGTACGCCCCCAGCACGGTGTAGTACATCGTTGCCGGCGCTCCGAAACGATCGAGGTGCGTGAGCGTGACGTCGTAGCTCTCGACCTCCTTGTCCACAGCGAATGGTGTGGTGATGGCCGTCGGACCGCCCGTCGCGGTCACCCTGCCATAGGCGTAGCCATCGGGGGCTGCGACCCTGGTGTCCGCCGTGACCGACACCGCAGCGGTACCACCGGCCGGAATCTCAACCGTCGTCGGCGAGACAGAGAACAGGCCGGCAGGGGCAGCTGCCCCGTCCGACGCGGTCGCGGTCACGTCGAGCGAGAGGGTAACCGCGCTGCTCCCGGAATTGCGGTAGCTGATGGTCTTCGTGACGGCCTCGTCATCGTCGTGCGGCCAGAGCTGGGTACCGAAGCTGACGCTCGACGGATCGGCGATAAGGGTGGTGTCAACGGCCCGCCCGACGTTGATCCTGCCGGCGCCCTGCTCATACGGGTCGAGCGCGGGGTTCGGGTCCGCTGTTCCCATGAGCTGCGCCTTGAGCTCTGCCGGCGTCGCGTCCGGATGCCGCTGGGCGAGGATCGCCGCGGCCCCCGCGACGTGCGGGGTCGCCATCGAGGTGCCCGAAATCGTGGTGTACAGGTCCCCAGAAGCCCCGGGTACGTCGAGTGCATCCGTGCCGCGGGCTGCGGTGATGTCAACCCCTGGTGCGGTGACGTCGGGCTTGATGGCGCCGTCGGCGACCCGCGGGCCGCGGCTGGAGAAACCGGCGAGCGCGTCGTTGTCGTCCACGGCCCCAACGGCCAGAGCGTCGTCGGCGCTGGCCGGGGACG
>JAFGOK010000418.1 GCA_016926535.1 Micromonosporaceae bacterium
GCGCTGGCCGCCTGGTGGGAGCGGAAGGATGCCCGTCCCGCCCTGGTATGGGGACGGCGCCGAGTTGGCAAGACCCTGCTGCTCCAGCGATTCGCGCAGGACCGCAGAGCGATCTTCCACACGGGGGCAGGACGGTCAGCACGAGCCGAACTGGTCCAGCTCAGCCGCCAAGTGCAGGCTGCGGGCCTCCCCGGCCTGCGCGACGTGGGCCAGCGGCCGTACGCCGACTGGGATGACGCGTTCGAGCACCTCGCGGAGGCCGCCCAGACCGACCCTATGCTGCTCGTTCTCGACGAGTACCCAGAGCTGGAGCGCACCTCGCCGGAGCTGCCAGGCGTGCTCCGGGCCTTTCTCGACCGCGCGTCCGGCAGCACGCAGCTGCGGATCCTCCTCTGCGGTTCCGCCGTGCGCAGCATGCGGGCCATGCAGGAAGAGCGAGCGCCCCTCTACGGCCGGTTCGACCTGAGCCTCCAGCTGCACCCGTTCGAACCCTGGGAAGCCAGCCTGCTGCTGACCGGGCTTCAACCGGCTGATCAGGCTCTGGTCTACGGGCTGCTGGGCGGGATGCCGCTCTACCTCAGCTGGTGGGATGCGCAGGCCAGCGTTGAGGAGAACCTGCGGCGCCTGGTGTGCCGGCCGGCGGCCCCGCTCCTCGTCGAGGGGGACCTGGTCCTGGCGACAGAGGCCGAGCTGGGCGACCAGCCTGCGGCTGTCCTGCACGCCATCGCCAGCGGCAAGACCCGTCACAGCGAGATCAAGGACTGGGTGCGGGCTGAGCCGGCCCGGACGCTCGACCGCCTCGTCGAGTTGCGGCTGGTCGACCGGATCGTCCCGGTGACGGAGGACCCGGCCCGATCCCGCCGGCGGGTCTATCGCGTCGCAGACAACTTCCTGGCCTTTCACCTCGGTCTGGTCAGCCGCTACCGGGACGAGATCGAGCGGGGGCTGGGCGACTCGATCCTCCCGGTGCTGCTGGCGAGCCTGGACGACCAGCTCGGCCGCCCGTGGGAGGACATGGTCCGCCGCCAGGTCCGGCGCGAGTGCGCCGCTGGCCGGCTCGCTCCGGACGTCGTCGCCGTCGGCCCCTGGTGGACCATGGACGGGCAGAACGAAATCGACATTCTCGCACTCTCCGGGCGATCCCGAACCCCGGTGCTGGCCGGGGAGGCAAAATGGGCGCGGAGCGTTGATGCCGCCCGCTTGCTGAGCGAGCTGTGTCGCAAGATCGCTCGAACCGGGGCAAATCCGGATACGATGCGATACCTGGTCGCCGCGCGGGAGCAGGTTCGCGGGGCGGGAGTGGACACGGCTGCCAGCGGCAACGCTGCTGCTGCGAGTTCCGCTACCGCTGCCGGCGGCACTGCGGCAGCCTGCGGCACTGCGGCTGGCAGCACCACTGCCATCGTCGCTGCTGACGTCTTCCGAGCCGGATGACCGGGCAACGTCCTCTCCGCCGCCACGATCCCCGGCAACTCCCCATCTTCACCCCTCACCAAGCTGTCGACGGCACTCCAGGCGTCCCATCCCCCGCAGCACCTGCGCGGGGGAGAGAGACCGCCCTGCTTCAGCCGTTGTCACGAGTCGGATCAGCGCCAGGTTGGGGCCACGCGGTGCCCTGTTGGGGCCAACCGGCGAACTGTGGCTGCGAAGGCGGGGCCGCTGGCTCCAGCAGATCACGCTCTATCCGGCTGCCAAATCGCTCCATCAGCACATTGACCCCGAGCCCGACCAGAGCGAACACCCCGAGGACCAGTCTGTGCGTGCCAGCGCTTGCACCTTCGAGGCTCATCCAGACTTGGACGGAGGTCAGCAGCAGCACAGCGATGGCAACACCGGCAAGACCGCCGCGCCGACCAAGCAGGCTCACTCCACCAAGCAGCGCTGCGGCCAGTGCAAAGGTCAGACCCATCCCATCAAACGGTTGGGCAGCCCTGATCCGCAGGACGAACAAAACACCGCCGACCCCGCCCAGCAGGGACGAGACCCCGAGGCCGATCAGAGCGCCCAGCAATCGACCTTGCAGGCGGGCAGCGGGTGCACCGGGAAGCGACCGGTTCTGGCCGACCGCGGTTCGAACCGACGGGACGGCCAGCAACGCCGCAACGGCCACCGAGCCGAGCAGGAACAGCAGTGTCCAGGCAAGGAACACCCCGGTGCCCGCGAACGGAGACTGCGGCAGCGCGACGATAGCGTCCGCGTCGCCGACGAGCAGGCTGCCGCTCAGAATGCTGGTGGCCACCAGGCTGACGGCCCACGCCGGCAGGGGCGTCAGCCCCACGAGCACCCCGAGCAGAAGTCCGATCCCCAGGGCTACTGCCAGCGTGACCAGCCAGGCCAGTATCGACGGCATACCGTCATTGACAAAATGGACATACCACCATCCGCAGGCGGCGCCAATCGTGGTCACCGCGAGGTTGGGCGTTGCCGTGCGCAGCGACAACGCCAGCGCCCCAGCGAACATGGCAGAGTAGGCCGCCGTCCCCCAAAAAATGGAACTGGACAACCGGGGGTACATGACGGTCAGTAAGATCACGACGCTCAGCAGAGCGACAAGCAGCAGGGCCTCCCAGACCAAGTGGGGCACCAAGACTCGAAGACCGCTCGGCCGTTTCAAGGCCGGAGCAGGGATGATGGGGTTACTCACGAGGCGAGAGGATAGCGTTCCGGCGCCAGCTACGGGGGGCAGCTGATCATGGCCGCGGGTTTCGGCATCCCCACCCATGAAGATCGTTGTCAGCGGAACACCAGCGCAGCCTGCCCCCCCCAACTCCAGCCCTATCGTTCCACTCGCAATGATCTTCACGGGTACTCCAGCGGGAGCAACCCTGGGAGTGGTTGTATGGCCGGCGCTGGCCAGCATCATTCAAAGCGCCTTCGGGCCCCGCCGACCGCAGCGCCTGGAATCCCAGACCCGACTCATCTTATGTGGATCGGCACTGTCTGTGATGCGCAACCTCCTGACCGGCCAAGCCCCGCTACGCGGCCAGGCGGGTCTGGAACTCCAGGTGGCCACCTTTGACTACCGCACCGCCCGCGAGTTCTGGGACATCGCCGACCCACGCACCGCAACGCTGGTCCACGCGGTCTGTGGCGGTACCCCCGCCTACCGGGATCTCGTCGGCGCCGATGCTCCGACCTGCCCGGAAAACTCTGACGCCTGGGTGACCCGCGCGATCCTCAACCCCGCATCCCCTCTGCACGGGGAAGCCCGCTACCCGCTGCCGGTTTCACCGACGATCTCCGTGTGGCGACCGATGCGGGTAAGGCCGTTCTCGTCGACCTCGATCTCCTCTACCACCTCTACCACCTCTACCACGGAGGATAGAAGTGGTTAACTTTTAACGGCGCTGAAAATGTAATAACGAGAATCGAGCACTGAAGTTGCGGCACCATTCTCATGTCATCGTTTCGGAGTAGTCCAAACAGCGGAAGTCGGGCAGGTCAAACCCTTAACGGCGATTTCTGAGATATTTATTTCTGATTCCAAAAACAATCTTGATCCACAAATTCTGGCAAATCACCCATGAATTCAATAGAAGTAATTCTATCTTTCCTTGATACCGGGGAAGAATCCACTCCCTGCTCGCACTGCGAGATCATCAGCTGAGCTGACCAGCACGCATTCGAGTCGCCCGGACGGGTGACTCTTTCGCTTCCAAATACCAGGCATCAATGGCATAGTAACCGTGGCCTTGCCCGGACGAGGGCCCTGGCAATTCGAGTCCGCCATTACCGTGGGAACCGCACCCAAATAGTCGGTGCGCACTAACTGGCCAACCGAAATGCCAGTCGCGAATTCTATTTACTCTGAGGAGAATCGCTGTGTTCAAGCTCGGCAAGAGGGCGGCTGTCGTCACTGCGGCAGTGGCGGTGGCGGTCAGCGGTGGCGCCGCGTGGGCATACTTCGGCCTCGGCGGCCTCGGCGGCGGCAATGTCAACGTCAGTGATGACGCCGACGGGTCGCTGACTCCTCTCGTGGTTTCCGGTGATCCGATCGTTGAGCTCGGCGACCCCGCTAACGTCACTGTCACCACGAGTGCAACCAAAAACGGTGCGAAGGTCGGCGACATCACCATCAGCATCAACACCACAGACGCTTTCTGGACGACCCACCCAACCTGCCTGGCGACCTGGTTCTCGCTGGGCGGAGGGACCGCGAACGGTGATGGGTCTGTGACCATCACCGGTGGGGACGTCGTCAAGGATGTGGACACACCGTTCACTGGAGCGACACTCACCCTCAACAACGACGAGGCTGTTGCCCAGAACGGTTGCCTGAACCAGCAGATCCCGCTCACGGCATCAGCGGTCGCGGCCGGCTGAGCAACAGCAGATGTGCTCGGGTGAGCGGTGCGTGAGCGCCGCTCACCCGATGCCCTACCCGTTTCGCAGTCTCGCTAGGAGCAGCGAAGCGCCTGACGACACCAAGAGTTAGGTGAGATACGCACCATGCGCAGTAAGGGCAGAATCGCTGCCGCCGCATCCGCCGTGGTCATGTTGACCGCCGGCGTGGCGTATGGGTACTTTGCCCTCTCCGGCGGCGGAGAGGGCAAAGTACAGGTCGGATCTGGGCCGAGTGAGCCCATCCTCATCATGCCAACTACCATATCCATTTCGGAAATGGAAGTCCCGGTTCCCCTTTCTGGCACGATGCAGAACAAGAATTACTCCAGGATCGGCATCCAGAGGATCGAAATCGAGATTTCCTCAATTTCAGCTTCTGGAACATGCAGCACCGAAGAAGGCGTCGATTTTGTGATCGAGGACGTCGTCCCCGCATCGCCCTTCGTCGTGGCTGCCGCAACTGGGCCGAAGGCTTGGGGCATGCTGGCCTGGAGCGGCGGGAGTATCAAGCTCAGGAATGCTCCTGATCATTCGCAATCAGGGTGCCTGGGCAGCACGATCACTCTTGGCTATACCGGAATCGCTGCCTGACCTGTTGCAAGAATCACTCTGAATTCTTGAACGCCGTTTGGGCGGCGGGCCAGAAACCCGCCGCCCAAACGGCGATGACGCGATAGTAGGGGCGGTTGACCGTACGGCCGTTGTGCTACGCGGCGCCGCTTCGGAGGAGAGGCGGGCTCGCGATGAGCACACCACGAAGACGCTGCTGCCGCTTGCCACAGTACTGGGAACAGCTATCCGGCAAAACACGCATCACCACCCTGGTCGGGACCTGTGTAGTGGTGATCGGGGTAACCGCGACAGCAGGCATGGCGTATGTCTCAATGCACGGCAGCGGCGGAGGAAGGATAGCCGTCGACGGATCAGTATCGATGACTATCACAGCGAACACCACAAGTGACGACGCCTCCCTCGGACCCGGGTCTGAGATCAGCGTGCTGGTCGAAGTCGTCAACAACAACCATCGAATACTGCGAATCGTCCAGGTCAAGCCTGCGGGGAGGCCGGAGGTCGCAAAGCAGCCCAACCGCGATGAATGCTCCGGCAGCGACGTCGAGGTGCTGCCGGCGAGCGATCTCGCCGTTGACGTCGATCCCGAAGAGAAGGCGCAGGTGCCGGTCACAATACGGATGTCGCCGAACGCTGGCGCAGGCTGCCAGGGGGCGACCTTCAAGCTGCCGGTCACCGTGATGGGACGGGTGCGATGACGGGTGCGATGAAGCGACGCAAGGCATTCCTCGCAGGAGGGGCGACGATTGCGGTCCTTGCCGCGTTCGGCGGGTCGGCGTGGGCCTACTTCTCCGTTGACAAGACCTCCGGCGTCACCGCCCGGGGCGGTGTGCTGCGAGCGCCAGAGAGACTCCAGACCGAATCCGTCGCCCAGGAGCCCGGTAACGGCGCAGTGCGACTGACGTGGAGCCTGGCCAGACCGGCAATCGGAGAAGTCGAGCCGGGACGTTACGTGATCGAGCGTCAGCTGCTGTCCGAAACGAAGTGGACAGAGCTCCAGCTCACGCCGCACTGCGGCGCCGATGACGGCGCCCCAACCCGCTGCACGGCCATCGACGAGTCGGCGCAGTTCAACGCCACCTACCGGTACCAAGTGACCTCCAGGGTAGGAAAGCACTGGGCAAGCGGCCCCACCTCCGCCCGGCTCGCAGCGTCGCTACGGCCGACAACTGCCCGGGTCGGCCAAGAGCACTACGCCCTCAACTCCGTCGCCGCGTTGGACGCCAATCGCCTGGTCGCGGTCGGGTCCGGCGGCGCCATCCGGGTGTGTACCCAGGAGTGCGCGACCGATCAAGCGCTCTGGGTCGCCGTCCACAGCCCGGTGACGGTCGACCTGCGCCAGATCACCATGGTCGGAGCGGACGATGCCTGGGCAATCGGCGACGGCGGGACCATCCTGCACTGCACCGACAGGTGCGCCACCCCCTCCGCAACTTGGACGCCCCAGACCCTGCCCGGCGGTCCGGATCTGCACGGCGTACTCGCCTTCGGTAATCCGTCATATGTCGCGGTCGTCGGTGCTGGAGAGCTGTGGTTCTCGGAGGAGCATGGGGAATCGAAGGAGACACGCACCTGGACCAGGGGCCTCAGTGTTCCCGGAACGACGCTGCACGGCATCGCCGGAACCAGCCCGCAACAGGTCGTGGTCGTCGGGGCGAAGGGCGCCGCTGGCTATGTCGCCGGTTGCGCGGCGCTGAGTGGCACGGTCTGTGGTGAGGGGGACGGTTCATTCACCGCCGGGGCTTGGGCCCCACCATCCGGAACACCGCGAGCCGTCGCGGCCGTTGCCGGCCGCTATCTGGCGGTCGGAACGCACGGCGTCATCGCGACGGCGACTCAGGGCAGCGACACGTGGAATGCCGTCGAATCCGGGGTGACGAGTGACCTGACCGCTGTTGCGGCCAACCCTGCCGGCCCTGCCAACATGCTGGCTGCCGGCGCCCCCGGAACGCTGGTGAGCTGCACCATCACGAGCAGTGTTTCCTGTACCTCGAAGAAGTCCACCCCGGGGCATCCCGTGCGCGGGCTGGCGACTCTGGCGGACACGACTGGCGAGACAGACAAGAAGAACCCCGCCACCGCGCAGTACTGGGCGGCCGGGGCAGACAGCGACGACACGACCCCGAAGATGTCCCATCTCAGGTCGTCGTGGGAAAGCCAGGAACTCCCCCCCAAGGCAGATGCCAGGGACCTCGCGAATGTCGACATGAAGAGTGTCGCTGTCCCGACCGCTGGCAGCGGGGCGCCCGCCCCGCGATCCTGCGGCACAGCTAGTCTCCGTGCGACCCTTCCAGTACCGAAGCGGTCGAACAACGCAACAGCTGCTATCTCAGTCCAGTTCATCGGGACTTTCCCTAATAACCCAGGGCTGGATCCCGCTTCAGCCTGGCTGCTCGGCTCGCTGGACAGCGGAGCGACCTGGTCCGGGGCAAATCTGGGAACGCTCAACGGGGCCGGCCCGCTGAGCGTCACCGGGAAAGTGCTGCCCGGTCTGACACTGTCGACCTCTGAGGCCTCGAACCTCACCCTGTGCCTGGTCGGGGCGAGCGCTGGCGGGACGATGGCTGTCGACCTTCTTCACATCGACGTGACGGAGCAATGATCACGCCAAAATGACACATCACCGCCGAGTGTGGCATGTCGCTGAGCCGCAACTCGCCCCCCCATCATCTACCGCAAGGTTGTCGCCACGGCCGCGACAGTGCATCGGGAAGGCAAGCGCGACCACCGCCCCTGACACGCGGCTCGTTCTTGACGGAGGTTGACATAACGTCTCTCCGGTCTACCTCATCAGGGTGATTCGGCCATGATCTGCCTGATGAGGTAGACCGCCCCAACGTTATGTCAAGTCGCTCATGATTCGCGGGGAGACCGATCTGCCCGCCGTCGCTCCGCGCAGCGCGGTCCAACCCGGCCCGGCCCAACCCGGTCCCGTCCTACCCGCCGTCGTCCAACCCGGCCCCGTCCTCCCCAGCGCCGCCCTACCCGGCGCCGACGCAACGTACCGGGTCGTAGACGAGTTCGTGGAGATCGGCGTGGTAGACCGTGTCGAGGATCCGGATTGCCGGTGCGTTCACCTTGCTGCGGGAGATCCTGGTCAGCACGAGCAGCGACCCGCCCGCCGGAGTGGCGAAGAAGCCGATCTCCTCAGGGGTCGGCGGCCTCGCCGTCAGACGATCAGCATGCCGCGCCAGCGGATGGCC
>JAFGOK010000419.1 GCA_016926535.1 Micromonosporaceae bacterium
GACCACCGCCGGTGCCAGGCTCCCGCGCTGTCTCCCCGAACCGATCGATCCGCGCGACCAGGAGGGACAGGGACAACCCGGAGCGCCGGCACCGCGCGAGTTCGTGTGCCGAGACCTCCTCGAATCCTCTGCGGTTGGGCAGGCCGGTCAGCTCGTCGGTCCTGGCCTCCCGCTCAAGGGAGGCCAGGACCGCGGCCAGCCGGGACCGCAGCGACGAGACGGCCAGCACCACCACAGCGGTCACCACGGCGAACCCCGCCAGGAGGAATCCGGCTGAGCCGCCGCCAGCGGGCACAATCGTCATGGCGAACGTGAGCAGGGCGAACCCGGCACCAATCCACGCCAGCCTCGCCGGAAGGAGGTACGCGCCGGCGACCACGAGAAGGAGAAGCAGCGCTGCGAGCAGGTCCGACGACACCCCATAGTGGGTCGCCAGCAGACCCCAGAGGAAAACTCCAGAGCACAGCGCTCCGGACAGCAGCCTGCTCCGCGCCGTCGTACGCGGGCCGGCCAGGCGCTCTGACCGCTGGACCACGTCACTCACCCCCGACCGATCGACCCCGGAGGGGACCTCTTGAGCAAGAGGATCCATCGAGGGAGGTGCTCATCCAGGCGAGAACCGGTACGGTGCCTGCCATGCGTCACCTTGGAAGTCTCATCGCTGGCCTCGTCGTCGCGCCTGCCGTGTGGCTGCTGCTCGCCATCGGGCAACCACGGACAGCGACGACCTTCAGTCGCTGGATCGATGACAACACGTATGACACGGCCGACCTCATCGGCCCCATTGCCTACCTCGCTGTGGCGGGCCTGCTGTTTGGGCTGGTCGCGACGCTTCGGATCTCCCCGCTGGGTCCGATGCTCGCCGGGGTGTGCTACCTCGCCGTCTTCGGCGTGATGTTCGTCGACCCGTTGTGGGGCCTCGAGGTCATCCCGGACCGGATCGATCTGCCATGGGTCGATGCCCAGCCCCACGACCCCATCAAGAACGGCACGCTGGCCATGCTGGCGCTGTGCCTGCTGGCCACCTCCATCAGCGTCAAACGATGGCGCCAGTGGCCGGCGCAGGGATCGACCGGCGCCCGGGCAGCCGAGGAGAGCCCAGCTGAGACGCTTCCTGCCGGCCTGACCCCGGCCCTGCCCGCCCTGCCCGCCCTGCCCGCAGGACCCGGCTCGGGCATGGCGACGGCCGAGACGGTCAAGGCCCAGAGCTCTCCAGAGCCGGGAACGACCATGGTGCTGACCGGTGAGGTCCAACCCGCGGCGGCCAAGCCCGACCCAGCACCGCAGACCCCGGCCTCCGCCAGCTCGGAGCCGTCTGCTGAGCGCAACGGCGAGAACGTTCCCGGATCGCCCTGGGCCGGGCTACCCAAGGTCAACCGCAACTGACCGGGCACCACACCACCGTTTCGGACAGAGGGCAGCCACGCCTGCCCATTCACGGTAGGGTCCCGAGAAGTCGCCTCGCTGGAGGTCAGCCATGCGCCACGTCGGAAGCTTCGTCCTGTCCCTGTTCCTGGCCCCGGTGATCTATGGGCTCCTCATGCGCGGCAGCCACCTGGGCGGGGCCAGCATGACGGGCAAGGCCGCCGGATCAGCTGCGGGCTGGCAGACTGACCTGCTGCTCGGCTGCGCCCTTCTCGTCGCAGCCGGCGTGCTGTACGCGATGCTGCTGCTCGTCCGGATCTCGCCGCTCGGCCCGTGTTTCGCCGGGATCGCCCTGACGAGCGCCGGGGTGCTGACCCTCATCGACCTCACCTGGGTTGCCTCCCACAGGGAGCTCGGCCCGGTGACGCTCCATCCCTCGGAACCCGCCGGCATCGCCCCAGTGCTCGTCGCTCTCGGCGTGCCGCTGATCCTGACCATCTTCAGCCCCAGCCGCTGGAGACGCGCGAAGGCAGCGGCACCGTCCCCCTCCGAGGCGGGGTCTGGTCTGCCTGCCTCGTCCCTGTTCCCGGCCTCCCCATCGCCGACGTCACCGGCGTCGCCGTACGAGTCCGGCTCCGCGGGTTCGAGTTTCGGCTCGCCGTCCCCGGGACTCGCGGCCCCCTCCTACTCCTCGCAGGCCTCCTACGCCTCGCAGGCCCCTGGTTACTCGTCCTCCTCCGGTTACTCGTCGCCCTCCGGCTACTCGCCCACCGCTGGTTTCGGTGCGAGTGACCTCGACGAGGCACCGACGACCACAGCCCTGCCGACGCCGGCAGCCTCCCCCTTCCCACCGGAGCCCCCGTCCTCCGCACCACCGCTCACTTCCCCACCCCCGCCGTTGCCCCAATCGTTCTCTCAACCGGGACCTACCGGATCATTCAATGGCTTCCAGCCAGCAAACTCCGCGTACCGATCAAATGAGCAGTACTGGCCGGCCCACGGAGACCCGGACACAACACAGCCCACCTGAGCACCACCAGACAGTCACAGACAGTCACATATTCATCAAGTGACGTTGTAACCATTGGGCGGTTTGTTGGCATATTCTGGGGGAACTTCGCCCCAACCTCGGGGGCGCCGGATCCCCGCCAAGGTCTATCCTCGCCGACAGCGGTCCAGACCAATACAGCCGCCGGTGAGACGACTACCAGAGCGACGTGCCGCGCGGCGCCGCCGCAGTGGCGCCCCAACCAACTGGAGCTATGCGTGACCTTCGTGTATCCGAGCGAACCACTCGCCGTCGTACCGCCGTCCATGGCGCCTCGCCCTCGGCTGACCTTCGTCGGGACCGGATACCTCGGTGCCACCTATGCCATCTGCTTCTCCGAGCTGGGGTACGAGGTGCTCGGCCTCGACGTTGACGAGCCGAAGGTCGCGAAACTGGCCGCTGGCCAGGTCCCCTTCCACGAACCCGGTCTCGATGACCTGCTGCGCAAGAACCTGGCAGCGGGCCGGCTCCGGTTCACGACCTCATACGAAGAGGTCGCGGAGTTCGGCGACATCCACTTCATCTGTGTCGGCACCCCGCAGCGGGCGGACGGGATGGCCGCTGACCTTTCCTTCATCGAGAACGCCATCACCAGCCTCGCCCCCCACCTGCGGCGCAAGGCACTCATCGTGGGCAAATCGACGGTCCCGGTCGGCACGGCCGAGTGGGTCCAGCACCTCGTCCTGGGAAACGCAGACCCCTCAGCGGAAGTGGAGGTCGCCTGGAGTCCCGAGTTCCTCCAGGAGGGCTTCGCCGTCGAGGATGTACTCCGCCCCAACCGGGTGGTCTTCGGGGTCAAGAGCGACTGGGCGAAAGCGATGCTCTATGCGGCCCACAAGGGCGTGTTCGAGCTTGCGGCCACCGAGGACCGGGAGGTCCCAGTCGTCGTGACCAACTTCGCCACCGCAGAGCTGGCGAAGGTGGCCGCCAACGCCTTTCTCGCGACCAAGATTTCCTTCATCAACGCCATGGCAGAGGTCTGCGGGGCCAGCGGAGGCGACGTGACGATGCTGGCGAAGGCCCTCGGACACGACGCCAGGATCGGCAACAGATTCCTCAGGGCCGGCATCGGGTTCGGCGGCGGCTGCCTCCCCAAGGACATCCGGGCGTTCCAGGCACGAGCCCAGGAACTCGGCGTTGGCGAGGCGCTGCGGTTCCTGTCCGAAGTCGACCTGATCAATCAGCGTCGACGTCAGCACATCGTCCGGCTGGCGGCTGAGCTCCTCGGTCGGTCGGTCGGTCCGGCCGGGCCGGACCTCCGCGGCGCGCGCATCGCCGCGCTCGGCGCCACCTTCAAACCGAACTCCGATGACGTGCGTGACTCCCCCGCCCTGTCTGTCGTGCGGAAGCTGTCCCGGGCCGGGGCGGACGTCACCGTCTACGACCCGCAGGGAACGGAGAACGCCCGGATAGTAGTGCCGGATGTCACCTATGCCAACTCCCTGCCAGAGGCGGTCGCCGACGCGGATCTCATGTGCGTGCTCACCGAGTGGGAGGAGTTCCGGAATGCGGATCCCATCGCACTCGCCAAGCTCATCCGGACCCCCCGCGTGATCGACGGACGCAATTGTCTCGACGCGGCGTTGTGGATCCGCGCCGGATGGCAGTACCAGGGAATGGGACGCTAGGGGCACCCGGCCGGGCTCCTGCGGCCCTGTCATCCCGGTCTCTTCGGACGACCAGCAGCGCACCGAACGGGTATCGCAACCCTCAGTATCGCGTCGGACAGGCGTCAACGCTTTCCTTGTCTCGCCAAACGAGGCATTCTTCCCCCTAAAGGAATCGGCGGCGGGAACATTCAGATGTCACCCGGCGCGGACGTTTCCGCGTGCGGAGAGGTATCTACCGGTGATCTTGTGCCGGAGGGGACCGCGACGGGAAGGAATGCCATGGACTCTTACCCGTGCCCAGTCTGTGGCGGCCGAGCGACCGAGGCCACCGGCTGCCAGCGCTGCGGGCGCCCGCACGATCCGGACGCGGCGGCGTTCGCCATGTTTCGCCGGGCTGCGGCTGCTCTGGAAACCAAGAAGAAGAACCTCACCGCTGATCAGAAGCTGCTGATGGCGCAAATAGCGCATGTCACGGCCCAGCGGGACTCCCTCCGCAGGAAGATCCTGAACAACCTTCTCCAGGAGGCTCCGGAGGACACCCGCCGGGGAGCGGGGCTCGGCCGCAAGATCCTCCGGCGTACCAGGGACAGCGCAGCGCAATACCACCGCACCCCGAACGGCATCGAAGACATCCCGTCCCCGCCGGCCATCATCGCTGATCCGATTGAGCCACC
>JAFGOK010000420.1 GCA_016926535.1 Micromonosporaceae bacterium
ACGCGATCACGCAGAGTGCAGCAGGCGACCCAATCTAGTCACGCACAGCTACTTTGCCCCTGGTGACAGCTTCGTTAACGGCACCCCGACCTGGCAGGGGGCGGGGGCCATGGGTGCGAGCGCAGCGAGCGGCCCCCGCACCCGGTCCCGGCGGGAGCAACGGTCTGGACCACGATGGCGGCACGACAAAATGCTCTTGATCTTGCTCTTCGATAGTGCCTGGCTCGGCGGGCCGCTCGCCGAACTGGAGGCGACCAGCGCGGCTGCCCGTGACGTGGTCGTGCTCGATGCCATCCGCACGGTGGTCGGAGACCGGGGTTTTTCGTGTCCGATTTGCCCTCCCACGGAAAGCCCCGGTCTCCGTGATGGCACGCGCGGAAGGGTCGTAGATCTTGAGGGTGTCCGGCCTGATCGGTGGCGATCGTGCGACCGGAGCCCAGAAGTTGATCTTCTGCCGATGGACGCGAGACCGGTGAGATCGCCTATTTCACTGTCGTGGGTTCGGCTCGATCAGAGCTTCATTGCATACTGTCTGTGACGGAGCAGTTGGCCGCAGCCGGTGCCCAGATGATTCCAGCCCGGACCGTTACGGCTGCCCCGTCACCTGCACACGGCCGCCGTTGGCTGCCGGCGCCTCTCGACGCCGTGATCGTGCCGATGCGACATCGCCGGGGGGTTCCTCGATCTCCCGCGTCGGCTTCGCCACCTCCAGTTGGGCTCGGCGGGCGTTGAGCCCCATGCCGGTGTCCATGGTGACGAGCCGGACCGACTTTCCAGCGAGACTCTGCACCGCCAACACCCGGTCGATGATCTCCGCGTCCGCATCGGTGAGCGGCCGGTGCGTCGCGTCGTCGTAGAAGACCTTCAACTGGACACCGCCCCGCAGTGTCTCCGGCCACTCGCCGGCCTCGGGCTGACCAGGGCTGCTGGGCTGAATCGTGACGGTGCCGTACGGGTCGCCGAGGAGTCTGTCGATCACCGCCAGCGTCACCTGAGCGCGGTAGCGTAACGCTTTGTTGCCTGACTCCTTGAGCCGATCCAGCTCTCGAATCACTACCTCGGGGATGATCAGCAGTACGTCCGCCCGCCCGACGTTCAGGTCCTCCGCCCACCGGATGCTCGCAATGACCTTCGCCGGATCGTCGTCCCGGGTCCATGACGGGTGGGACAGGAACACGCTGGTATCTACCGCTGCAAGGGTCGTTTCGGCCGGGACGTTCCACGCGGTGATTTGCTCCTCTAGCGTGTCCGCGGCTGCGGCGAGGAGTCCCTTGCGTTCGTGGATATCGGCTTCGAGGAGACCTTGCGCGACCATCGTGCCGGCCGCGAACTGGTGGAAGATCGGCGCGTAAAACAGCTGATCCAAGTCGTGGCGGGAAATCTGGCCTCGTAGCGCGCGAGCGGATTCCATCACCCACCGCGCATGCTCGTACGGCTTGCCCAGATGATTCTGGCCGATGATGCGATGGGCCGCCTGCCGGAGCTGATCGAGGACATACATCCGGTCGGCGCCGGGCATCAAGGTGACGAGCATGACGGCAATCTTGACAGCTCAGGCGTCGCATCGGACATCTGATTTCCTGGGCCGTTGCTCCGAGGACGAGCAGGCGAAGGACTTCTGTTCGGGAAAGTCACGGTAGTACCGATCGTGACTGCGTGAGCGTTCGGGAGCGCCAGCTGTCCGATGGACGTGATGACCGCGCCAATGGGGGCTGGGGTGCTCAGTGGTGTTAGACGGGGCCGAGTGGCTTTGTGCCCTGGTGGCGGGGTTATGGGCGGGGGAGGGCGTCGCCGAGGGCGTCAGCGGTGCGGTGGAGCAGGACGGCCAAGGCGTCGGCGTCGGTGGGGAGGTCGGTGCCGGGGAGGGGGTCGCTGGCGAGAATCCAACTGGCCCAGAGCTGGATGTCGCGGGGGTTGGCGAGGTCGATGGCTTGGCCGCGGTCGGCATGGTTGGCGAAGCTGATGACGAGGCTGCGGGTGAGTAGGACGGCCCAGTAGGGCACCAGCATGGGTTCGTTGGGGTCGTAGGTGCCGATGTGGTGTTCGACGCCGAGTTGGTCGGGGTGCTCGGGGATTGGACTGCTGAGGGCGATGAGCCGGGCTTCGCCTGGGCATTCGTCGCGGTGTGCGGGTTGGCGCTGGTGGGCGTCGTGTTGGGCCTCGGGCAGGGTGTCCCAGTACTGCTCTGCCCAGCATGGGCAGTCGAAGCAGGTCCAGGTGTATCGGCCTGGTTGGAGGGTGATGCCGCCGGCATCAGTGCTGGCCATGAGCCGAGGGTACGTCGTGCGATCACATAGGGTGGACCGTGATCGATGGCGATGCTGTCGGATGTGGGCTGGGATGTGTCGTGCGGGCGACAGATGTGGTGTCTTGACAATCCGGGGCGGTCAGTGGCGGTCGCCGGGTCCACCACGACCAGCCGTGGCACTAGTTTTCGCAAGATCATCACTCGCCACCCTTCCAAGATCCGCTCTCGGTGGCCTTGACGATGCTGGCTGCCGCGCACAGTGGGGAGCGGGGATGCCGGCGGCGTCGCTGGCGGAGTTGGCGCGCGTTCAGACTCGGTGCGGACTTGTCGTACGGGTGCGTTACCGTCGTGGGCGGCGGTTGCGCCCGCCTGTACCACGCCGACTGGACGCCCACGCGGTCTCGGCATGGTGGTCAAGGTCCCTGGTGGATCGCGCTGGTTGTGCTGGCGGCTGCCGAGACGACGGGGCCGGGGCGTGGGGCCGGTCTTGGAAGGGTCAGGCATGACCAGACATGACGATCGGAAGTCCCGGATCCGGGCGCGCATGGCCGCGACGGGTGAGCCGTACACGGTGGCGGCTCGGACTCTGACTGCGGAGGACGAGGTCATCGCAGCGGATGCGGTGCACTACGACCCTGTGCAGGATGGGGCGGTGACCACGAGCACGATCCCCTCGGGCGTGATGCGCGCGATGGGGATGGTCTCGGGCGTCGGCCCGGACTGCTTCGAACTGCTGGTAAAGGACCCGACCGCGAACGGCGGTCCTTCTGGACGGTTGGCGATGATCGCTCGGCCGTTCATCCACGATGGTGCGCCAGCGTTGCTGGTGGAGTCGGTGGACATCGTGGAGCGGCACGGTCTGGTGCCGGGGCTGTGGTGGAACGCCATGTCGATCGATCTGGGTGACCTGGGGTGGTGTTATGCCACCGAGGGCAGCGAGACGGCCGATTGGCGGGTCGAGGTCACCCCGGTGGTGGGGCGTCCGTCGGCGCCGGTGCGGGTGCGGGTGCATGACGGCGTCGGGTACACGTTGTTTGACGGGCCGGTGTTGCTGCCGCCGGCCTGGTACGTGCGAGCCAAGCATCTGCCGAGCGTTCTGGTGGTTGCTGGGCCGTGTGCTGGCGCGCTGGTTCCGGCTGAGCCGGACGAGGAGACGGTGGTCGAACTACTGGACACGGCTGACTTGATCGCCGCGCAGATCCGGGTCGTAGTGCTGGCCGCAGCGGAGGTGGGCTGAGGTGTTGGGGGTCCGTCTCCAAGGTGATGCGGTCGAGGCCCGGGCGCTGCTTGAGGTGTTGCGGGCGGCCGGTGCGGAGGTCCAGTTCGGTGGGAGCAGGAACCGGGGGGACTTCTGGCACGTCTACGCGACGGTACAGGCGCCGAGGTCGATGGTGACCGATCCGGTGTTGGTGACGTCGGTGGTGCAGCGGCCTGCGTTGGAGCGCGGGTGAGGCTGGCCCTGCGGATAGGCTGGTTCGGGTGCGGTGGTTGGTCATGTGACCGGTGACGCGGACGGCAGGGCGATCGTGGCGGTCGTCCTGACCCAGCTACGCATCTCCCCTGGTGGGGTCGGACGGACGTGCCCGACCCCACCAGGTCGTCGTTGGTGATCGGCGAACTGCTGGCCGCAGGCACCGGTCACTTGGTGGTTCCCTCCCCCTGGGCGGTGTCGGGTGACGCTGGGCGACGTCGGCGTTTGCCGGTGGCTGGCGTCGGGGCGTCGGTCGTGGGCGGTTCTTCGACGGTGGCGAGTCGGTCGAGTTCCTCGCGCAGGTCGGCCAGGCGCGCGTCATACATGGTGCGCAGGTCGGCCAAGCGCTGCTCGGCGTGGTCGGCGTCAGCGGCGCGGGCCTGGTTAGCGGCGCGCAGGTCGGCTTCGGCGGTGGCCAGCCGCTGCTGGGTCTGGCTGTGTTCTCGACGCAGGCTGGTCAATTCGGTCCGGACTTCGGTGGTCGTTTGGTCGGCAGTGGCGCGGGCCTGGTTAGCGGCGCGCAGGTCGACGGTGGTGTCGGTCAGACGCTGATCGGTTTCGGCGAGCCGGGCGGTCAGGTCCTCGACCTGGCGCTGCGCTGCGGTGCGGGCTTCGACGGCCGCGTCGCGACGTTCGGTGATGGCAATGAGCTCCCGGTCCAGTTCGGCGACGCGGGCACGCAGTTGTTCGGCTTCGCTTCGGGCGGCGTCGCGGGCCTGTTCGGCGCTGCGGCGGTCGGTGACGGCCTGCTCGGCACGTTCGACGGCCCGGGCTGCGGCAGTTTGCGCGCTGCGCTGCTCGGCGAGGGCGTGGTCTCGGTCGGCTTCGGCGGTGCGGCGGGCGGTCTCGGCGACAGTTGCGCGTTGCTCGGCTTCGGCCGCCTGTTGGCGGGCGGTCTCCGCCGCGGTGGTTGCGGTGTCTCTGGCCCCGATGGCCTCGTCGCGGGCGGCTTCGGCGGCGGTAGCTTCGGCGAGGGCGTGGTCTCGGTCGGCTTCGGCGGTGCGGCGGGCGGTCTCGGCGACAGTTGCGCGTTGCTCGGCTTCGGCGGCACGCTGGTCGGCGGCGGCGGCGCGGGCCTCGGCCTGGGTTGCGGTCTCTTCGGCACGGTCGGCACGCTCGTGGGCCTCGTCCCGTTCGGTCTGCATGTCGGCAGCGGCGCCGGTAGCCTCCTCCAGCAGCGTGTCGGAGGTCCGCAGCCGGCGTTCGGCTTCGACGGCTCGCCGCTCTGCGCTGGCGACGACGTCGGCGGCCTCGGCCCGTACGGCACGGATCTCCTCGGCGGCGGCGGCGGGGTCGCCGACCGTGGTGAGGGCGGTCAGCGCCCGGTCGATGAGAGCGCGCTGGTCTTTGAAGGCACGATGGAGTTGGTCGCGGACCAGTTCGGCCTCGGTGGTGGCGAGGCTGACGCGGCGGGTGGTCGGGTCGCCGGTGATGCCGGCGGCATCAGTGGGTCGTCCCGACCGGCCGAGCCGGTTGCGTTCGGCGAACGCCGTGTTGCGGTTGTGCTCCACGTCCTCGTCTCTGCTGTTGGGCAGGGTCTGGAAACAGTAGCTGTTGGGCTTGGCCTGGCCTGGCACTCTCGGCCGGACCTCGTTGGCGCAGCCGGGGAACTGGCATCGCGCGTGGTCGGGGTCCTCGCACCACAGTCCTCCGCCGGGTTTCTCGGCGACCGGGGTGCGCGTGCATCCGGTATGTCCGCAGGTCGCGGTTTCGGTGTGGATCTGGTCGGTCATCATCCCATCCTATCAAACGTTCGAACGTTTTGACACAGTAACGCTTAAACGTTTCTGCATTGCCCGTCGCTTTCGTCCGATCCATTCCAATCGTGAAGTCGTCGGGGGCGGCGGGTCGGCAAGGAGCTGCGCGCCGAAGACCTCGACGAGTAGGGCGACCGCCACGGCGGCCGGGTCGGTGTCGTCGGCGGGGGGTGGCTCGGTGGCCCAGGCCGGTGGCCACCACAGCGGTTCACCGGGGTCTGGGGTGTGGGCGTCGGTGGCGGCGCGGCGTTCGGCGTAGCTGGCCAGGATCATCCGCCACCGGGCGCGTTCGGCGCGGTGTCGGGTGTCGATCGCGTCTAGGTGGGCCTGTGCGTCGACCGCTCCCCCGGCTTCGTCGGTGCTAGCGGTTCCCAATTGCCAGTGCTGGTGGGAACCGCTAGTTGTGGGTCGGGCCAGGCGTAGACGGACGAGGACGGGCAGCAGGGTGTGGGCTTGGGCTCGGCTGATACCGGCGGCTCGGGCCAGCTGGGTGGCGGTGCCGGTCACGCCGGCCGTCAACACCTGGTGCAGCCGCCACCCAGTGGCGCCGAGCAGGACGTGGCGGGGGCGGTCGGGGTCGCGTGTGCCGAAGACGCCGGCGATGGGGCGCGGTTCGATCCAGGTGTCGGGATCGGTAGCGAGGTGCTCAAAATCTGGGGGGATGACCAGTTCGTACAGGTCGCCGTGGGTTCCCCTGCCGGTGCTCAGCAGTTGGAGGGGGCACTGTCCTGCTGGCAGGTCTCGCACAGCCCGCAGGATCTCGGCGGCCGTGGTGTGGTCGATCATGCCGCCGGTGGCTCGGGCGTAGCTGCGGGTGCCAGCTTCGACGTAGCGCTTCCCCTGCCGCCAGGCGAGCCAGGCCAGACCGTACAGCAGTGCTCGGGTGTTATGTCTGGTTTTGGTGGGGGTGAGTTCGTCGCTGACGGCCATCATGATCGTGATCCACCTACGCGCGTGGTCACGTTCCGTTACACGGAGAGCTGCCCCCCCTGTGGTGAGCTGTTCTTGTGGGGGGTCTGTGGACGGCCGTTGGGTGGTAAGTGCCTTGATCCATTCGGCGTGGAGTCGGCGGCGCCATTGCCAGCGGTAGCGGCCGGTGTAGAGGGCGAGCAGGCCGGGCCAGCGGCCGGTGTCGAGGTGGTCGGTGACGTCGTCGAGGGTCCAGCCTCGGGCGGCGGCTGCGGCGAGGACGGCCCAGCAGGCTTCGGAGCGGGTCCAGGGGCGGCCGTCTGGGGTGGTGCGGTCGGCTGGCCAGGTGCCGTGGGTGGCGATGGCGGTGTGGACGGGGCTGAGGGGCCGCGGTGCGGTGGCTGGCGGCCGGGGGGCGGGTGGTTGGGTGGTTGGGGACAGGGTGGTGAGGCGTTCGAGTGCTCTGGGGACGAGGTCGTGGGCGGAGCGGTGGTGGACGGCGTCAACGGCTTGGGCCAGTGGTGTCACCAGGCGGCGGTACTGGCCGTCTTTGCATGGGGAGCCGGGGGCGGTCAGGCATCCGTCGGTGGGGTTGACGGTGGGGCTGATGTCGAGGGTGGGCCACAGACGACGGCACGCGGTGGCGAGCTGGCGGGCCTGGTCGACGTTGATGGGGATGGTGAGCGGGATCCACAGGTGACGGCCGCCGCTGGCGGCGACGTCTTCGATGATGCGGGCACCGAGCTGGCGCAGGAGCGTGCTGGCCTGACGGACGTCGTCGGTGACGCGGGCGGCGCCGTGGTGTTTGGCGTCGAAGTCGAGCGCGAGGACGTGGGCCACTCCCCTGTGGTCGTACAGGCGCAGTGCGGCAGGTCGGGTCGGCAGGTCGGGGGTGATCGGTTGGTCGCTGGGGTAGGTGTGGCGGCGCAGGGCACGGCTGTAGCGGCGCAGGCGCATGGTGCCGGTGCGGGTCAGCTCGTCGGCCAGGGCGTGCCAGACCGTCGCGGCGGCCTCGCGATCGTCGTCACGGTCCGGCGGGCATCCTAGGCCGCTAGGATGTTTGTCCCCGCTGGTGGATGGCCCTGGTGGTACCAGGGCCGCCCCATCTGCCGGGGTGAGCCCGGGGATGGGTGGCTGGACTGCGGGCACGCCGCGACACGCCGCCCGATTGGTGGGCAGGTTGATGCGTGCCGGCAGGGCAGGTGCTACCGTCATGGCAGCAGTGCCTCCACAAGCATGGAGGCTCTCGACGAGAGACCCCACCGGCGGCCAAACCTGAGTGGTCTTCGTTCGTGAGCCGTGAGATTCAGTTAGCGAGTGCAGCCCGTTCGGTCAGGGTCTGGCTGCCTCGGCGACGCCCCGGACTCCGCCGGGGCGTTCGTGCGTCAGGGGTCGGTGGCGGTCTCCTTTCCGGTGCTGGGATCGACGGCGGTCAGGCGGCGGACGTGTCGATGATCCGCAGTTGCCGGGCCTGGGGCATGTCCTCGGCCCAGAGCGGTCGGCCGTTGGCGTCGATCTCCATGCGGCGCACCAGTTCGTTCAACACACCACTGGCCGAGACGCCTAGAGCCTCCATCGCCCGGAACAGCTTGTGCGCGTTGTCGGGTGCGAAGGTGCCCCCCGGTCGCCAGCTGCGGCCTGAGGTGGGGTCGTACTCTGGCGCGCGACCCGTGCGCTGTCCGATTTGAGATCCTCCGGTACGCATGACGTGATCTAACCATGGTGCATGGGTGAGACGTAGCACCGCCCCCGGCGTGTCGATGCGGTGTGATACCCAACTTTTTCCCGTGGTTGTGGGCTGTTGGCATCAGCATCCGCCCCCTTCCGTCCTCAGTAGACGGAGATGTGGACGTGGTTGGTGTGCCATCCGCTGGGGTCGTCGCCACCCCACGGGTTGGTGTAGGCGTGCCATCCCTGGCTCGGGGTCCAGATCTGGCGGTACCAGATGACGTACATGATCCCGAGTCGGTCGGCGTTGGCCACGGCCCAGGTGGCGAACTGGTCGCCTCGGGCCTTCTGCTCGCCGGTGGCGGCCCCGCCGGAGGTCATCATCCAGTCGCAGGCCCGGCCCTTAGGGTGTTCGCCGGGTCCGCTGGGCCGGTAGCAGCCCGGCTTGCCGTAGCCAGCGGCGCGGGCCTGGTCGATGACGTGCGCCGTGCGGGGAGTGAGGCACCCCTGTCCCGTCGTCGGATCGGGGCGGATTATACATCCTTCCTCTGGCCAGCTTCCGTCGGGGTTGCGGGGTGCGGGTTCGGCCGAGCCGACCGACAGGTGGGAGCAGTCGAGGTCGACGCCGCCGAGTTCGGCCACGGTTTTGAGGGCGGTCGAGGTGTGCTTGGCGTACGCGCTCGGGTACGCGGAGACCTGCACGGTCTGGGCTGCGACGGTGACCGGGAGGGTCTGCCAGTTGGGTACCTTCACCAGCGCGGCGTAGAAGGCGCCAGCGGCGTAGGTGGGGTCGTTGACCTGCTCCCGGCTACCCCAGCCGGGCGGCGTCTGCTGGAACACCCCGGAGGACCCGTATTCGTCGGGAGTCAGGTCGTTGTGCAGGCTCGCCTCCTGCGCGGCCGTGGCGATGGCGATGACCCACCCACGCGGCGGCACGCCACGTTGGCGACCGACGTCGATGATGAGCTGGGCGATGGACCGCTGCTCGGCGTCGAGGGTCCACGGTGTGCCCTCGGGGTTGACGCAGGTGCCCGAGTTGGCGCTGGCCGTGGCGGAGCCGAACACCACGAACGCCACGATGAACGCGGCGAAGGCCGCAGCGGCGAGGACGAGGGCGAGCAGCGCGGCCATGAGCGCCTTCATCGGCACCGCTCCTGTGCGACCGCAACGTTCGGTGTCGGCTGCCAGATGACGCTGCCGAGGTGCGCCGTCCGTGATCGTGGTTGTCCGTTCCCCCGCATATTTCGGTACCGTACTCTTGCTTCAACATGCTAGAAAAGGACTAATGACGGGGGTTGACCGCGACAAGCTCTTTCCGGCCGCTGCACGGGCTCGGGAATACGGGAACGTGCCCGCCGCGCCGGCCGACGCAGCCGACCCGTCGCCGAACGGCCCTCCCCCGGAGGTGCCGGAGGCACCGCCTGTGCCTCCGGCACCGGTCGAAGCTGCCACGACACAGATGGATCCGCCT
Source organism: Micromonosporaceae bacterium (assembly GCA_016926535.1). Lineage (GTDB taxonomy): Bacteria > Actinomycetota > Actinomycetes > Mycobacteriales > Micromonosporaceae > JABDRL01. The sequence continues at coordinate 9,525 of JAFGOK010000420.1, forward strand.
CAAGACTCCCACGCTCGTACAAGTGTTCCAAGTCATTTACCCGACGGGAGTCCGGTCGGAGATCCGCCAGGTCTGATTGGTCACACCGCTGTGCCACCTGCTTCCGCCGGCACCCATGTGTCGGGTGTGGACGCTCGTCGCGGGCCGGCGCCGGTGGCGCACCGTGGCTGGCGGGGGCGGGTCAACCGGCTGGCTCGGGGGGCGGTCCAGTTGCCGCCCGGCGGCGGTGAGGCGCACGAGGCGGCGATGCTGGCCACGCTCCGGCGCCCGGTCGGGGCGGTCCGGACGGTGGTGATGGCCAACCCTGCGTTCGGGGCGGCGAAGACGACCTCGACGCTGATGGTGGCGGCCACGCTGGGGCTGGCCCGCAGCGGGGGCACGGTGGCGTGGGACAACACCGAGTCGCGGGGGGACCTGGTTCGGCGGGTGACACCGGCGGGTCACGGTCTGGCCGTGACCGATCTGGCGCAGCAGGTGGACCGGTTGTTGGGTGCGAATGCTCGGGCTGATGACCTGGCGCCGTTCGTGCACCGGCAGCCGGAGCGGTTCGACGTGCTCGCGGCGACCGGTGGCCAGCGGTTGGACGCGATCGACACGTGGACGTTCAACCGGGTCCGGTCGGTGCTGGCCCGACACTACCGCATGATCGTCATCGATACCGGCAACGCGGTGCGGGCGCCGAACTGGTGGTCGGCGGTGGACGCGGCGGATTGCCTGGTGGTGCCGACCACAGTGGAGGTGGATTCGGGGGAGACGGGGTTACAGACGCTGGAGTACCTGATTCGCGCCGGCCGGGGTCCGTTGGTGCGCAACGCGGTGGCGGTGGTGTCGTGCGCTGATCCGCAGGTGGACCGGGGGGTGCTGGAGCAGGTGCTGCGGTACTACCGCCAACACGTGCGGGCGCTGGTGGTGGTGCCGTTCGACGAGCACCTGCGGCTGGGACGTGCGGTGCAGGTGGGGCGGCTGAAGGAACGCACGCGCCGGGCGTGGGTGCAGGTGGGGGCGGCGGTGGTCGATTCGCTCAGCGTGGGCGAGCAGGTCCGAAGTGGAGTGAGAACATGAGTGTGGGACGGCTGATGGTCGAGACGTTACGTGACAATCCACTGGCGGACCCGACACCGACCAAGGGCGGTGATGTGAAGAACCCGCTGGACGGGGTGACCCCGGACCTGTCCGTGTTGGGTGAGGCGTTCGGCAACGTCTGGGTCCGGGTCGCCAGCGCGATCTGGGCGTTGATGCTGGCCGGTGCGGCGATCTACCTGGGTGCGGCGTTCCTCAACCTGGCGCAGGCCAAGCGGATGAACAACTCGCACATGATGAGCGACGCGGCCGGCGATGTGCGGCTGCGGGCGGCGGCCCTGGCCGGTCTGGTGGCGCTGCCGCTGATCGTGGGAGCGATCATCACGGTGGTCGGTTGAGGTGCGCCGGTCGAGGATGCTGCCGCTGGCGGCGCTGGCTGGCGCCGCAGTGGCGCTCGTCGTGGTCGTGGCCATGCCGTCGCCGGACAAGCCGGTGATGCCGGCGGCATCACCAGGGCCGTCGGCATCCGGTTCCGCGGGCGGCTGGGGTGCCGACGAGCCGCCGCTGCCGGAGCTGCCGATGTCGGCGGTGGTGGCTGGCGACGGGGCGTCGCGTACGGCAGCGGCCGGGGTGCCGGTCGGCTTCGCCCGGTCGGCGGAGGGTGCGGCTGCGGCGGCCACAGCCTGGCTGGCGGCGGTGGAGGGCGGGGCCGGACTCGACCCTGCCCGGCGACCGGCGATGCTGGCGGCGATCGGTGACGGCGGTTTCGTCGCCGGGGCGGGCTCCCGGCTGGCGGGCCGGGCCGCGACCTTGAATCTGCTGCCCGACGGGCGACCGAGCAACAACGGCGTGCTGGTGGCCACCGTGTGGCCGACCCGTGGCGCGTTCCGGGTCACCTCGATCGGTGACGCGGCGGAGGTCGAGATCTGGTACCTCTACCAGCTCGGGGTGACCGCTGTGGGCGGCCGGCAACCGGATGGGGTATGGCGTCGGGCCTCGGTGTCGCTGCGTTGGGATGCCGGTGCCGGGGACTGGCGGGTGACAGGGGACTTCGGGTTCGCCGAGGGGCCGGATGCGCGGGTGGCCCAACCGTCGCGCCTGGACCGTGCGGAGCTGTTGGCACCGCTGGGCGGCGGTGGGTGGCGGCTGTACCGCAACACGCAGGAGTAGCGCAGGATCGGAGGAGCTGACGTGGCACAGGGTGGGACGGATGTGATGCCGACGGCATCACTGCGGGGCGGTCGGCGTCGGTGGGTGTCGGGGCTGCTGGTGGTGTTGGCCGCGCTGAGCGGTGCCGCTGTGGTCATCGTTGTCCGGGACTGGTCGGACGGATCGGGTCCTGGTCCGCAGCCGTCGAACTCGACGAGTGCTGCCCCGGTGGCCGGGGGCCAGGTGTCGGGGTGTTCTGGCGGCGACGATCCGGCGAAGGCTGTGGTGACGGCGATGCGGACAGCGCAGGGACTGGACGGGGCGGCAGAGACCGCTGCGGCGGTGGTGCGGTTCATCTCAAGCAAGGCGTTCGGTGACCCGTCGGTGGGGCCGTTGACGGTGGGCCAGATCGCGCCGAGTTCGGGCTCGGCGGATCTGTCGGCGCAGCAGCAGGGTCAGGCGCCCTACATCGCGCAGATGACCTCGACGCGGGCACGGACCGGGCGGGGGGCGTTTGCGGTCAGTACGGATCCGGTCCTGCCGGTGGTGATGGTGTTGACGCCGGTGGAGTGGTCGACGGCCAGTGCCACGCACAACGAGTGGGCGTTGCTGGAGGTGCGGCTTCGTCGGGAGGGCGATCGGTGGACGGTGCTGGCGGCCGGCTCGGCGCTGCGGACACCCGATGGGCTGGGGGAGCTGCGGGGTGCGGCCGTTCGGGAGGGTGACCTCGATCGGATCGGGCCGGCGCTTCAGACGGGGGGATTCCGGAGGTACGCCAATGGCAACTGCTGACAGTCGGGTGCGGCGGCGGCTGGTGCGGGGTGTGGTCGCGGCCCTGGTCGGGTTCGCGCTGGCGGTGATGCCGGCGGCATCACCGCCAGCGTTCGCCGACGCGGCGGAGGACCAGGCCGCAGCGCAGGTCGCGTCGGAGCGGTGCGCCAAGATGCGGGCCGAGAATCAGATTCCGGACCGGTACAAGGAGAACTGTGAGGCGAAGGTTGCCGCTGACCTGAAGTCCGGCAAGGCGAAGGACGAGTCGACCTGGTTGTCGGGGGTCTGCAAGTGGGTGCCTGACCTGCCGATCGTCGGCAACCCCTGCGAGGTCCTGATGGGCCTGTTGAAGGGCGCCTATGACCAGTACTCCGGTCTGGTGAGCAGTCTGCGGACCGGGGCGGGGTTGATCACCGATCCGTCGGGCACGATGAACAAGGCGATCTTGGACTTTGCCATGACGCTGAGTTCGAATCTGCAAAGTCTGCTGACCAAGGTGCTGGCGGAGATGTCGCACCTGAGTTCGCCGGATCTCACGTCGGCGGGGTTCCTGAGAACGTATGCGGCCGGGGCCGGGATCGCGATGTTCGTGCTGGTCTTCATGATCGCCCGGGTGTTCTACCGGGCGAGTCAGGGGGACGTGACCGGTGAGGAGCTGGCGGAGTCGCTGTTCGTGTGGCTGCCGAAGGCGATGGTGCTGGTGTTCTTCGGCCCGGCCCTCGGGTACCTGCTGGTGGAACTGAGCAACGGTGCGACGACGAGCATCACGGCCTACTTCGCGCCGGACGTGGGTTCGCTCACCACCAAGATCGTGGCGATGGTGGCGCTGAGCAGCATCGGGTTGCTGCCCGGGGGGCCGCTGTTCGCGATCGTGGTGCTGGCACTGGGGTTCCTGGGCACGATCAGTCTGGTGCTGGGGCTGTTGATGCAGCTGCTGACCCAGTACCTGACCGGGGCGGTCATGGCGATCTCGTTCGTGATGCTGGTGGATCCCTCGACCCGGCCGAAGGCGCTGAAGTTGCCGATGACGTGGGTCGCGTTGACCTTCGCCCGTCCGCTGCTGTTCTTTCTGCTGGGTGGCATCGCCTCCATTTCGGATTCGGCGTTTTCGGTGTCGGCCGTGCAGGACGACGGGTTGCGGTCGCTGGTGACGGCGCTGGTCGCGGCACTGGCGTTGTTGATCGTCGGGGTGGCGCCGTGGTCGCTGCTGAAGTTCGCGCCGCTGTTGCCCGGTGGTGGGGCGGCACGGGTCGGGCGGTCGGCACGGTCGTCGAGCAGCGGGGCGATCGGTGGCGTGGCGGGGTCGGCGATGACCGCGCTGGCCTACCGGCGGTTGCAGGGGTCGCCGGGCGGCGGCTCGGGGGGTGGCAGTTCGTCGAGCGGGTCGGACTCCGCAGGTGGCGACCGGCAGGGGACGGCACCGCAACCGCGCCGGGAGCCGCAGACCGCTGGCGGGCAGTCGGCATCCGGAGACCAGGCCGGGGCGACGAGCCCGCAGACACCATCGACGGCCAGCACGCCGGCGGCGGGGACACCGGCCGGTGGTACCAGCCCGGCGCTGGCGGGGTCGAAGGCTGCTGGCGCGGGTGCCGGCGGCCCGGCGGCCGGGGCCGGAGGTGCGGGCGGTGTTGCTGGTGGCGCTGGCGGTGCCGCCGGAGGTGCGGCGGCGGCCGGGGCCGGAGCCGCGACAGGTGGCCTGGCGACGGCCGCGCTGATCGGAGTGCAGTTGGCCGACGGCGCCAAGCGCACGGCACAGGATGTTGCGCACCGGGCGAGCGACCAGGTGCCGGAGGAGTAGGTCATGGCAGTGGTGGGGCGTACCGCTCGGCTGGGCGGGGAGGTCCGAGGCCGCGGGTTGTTCGGCGGCAGCCGTAGCCGGGCCGGCAACGTGGTCATGCTCGTGGCGCTCGCGGTGGGCCTAGTCTTCGCGTTGAGCGTCGGTGGGCTGGTCGGTGTGGTGACGGCCGCCGTGGTGGTCGCTGGGGCGTACGTGGCCAGCCGACAGAGCCCAACCACGGGGCGGTCGCCGGGGTGGGAGGTGCTGCTGGCGCTGCGATGGCGGGCCAAGGTCCGTCGCCGTGAGGTTGAGCTGTTGCCGGTGCACCTGGCGCAGCCGCAGCCGGTGGCACGCACGCGGGCCGAACGCCGGCAACTGATGCAGTGGGCGAAGACGGTCCGCGACGAGGCTCCGGGGCTGGAGGGTGTGCAGTGGCTGACAGTGGGGCAGGATGGCCCGGCGGTGCTGCTGCACCATCCTCCGGGGGCGAAGCCGTACCTGAGCGTGTGTCTGGAGGTCGCCGGGCAGCCGCCGGGGCTGCGGGCGCAGCGGGACTATGACCGGGCGGCCGAGGCGTACGGCCGGCTGCTGGCTCGGCTGGCTCGGGAGGACGGGCTGATCGGCGGTATCCAGTCGATCACCCGGATCGTGCCGTTGGACTCGGCCGAGCACGAGCGGTGGGCCGCCGATCATATCGACGTCGACGCCCCGGCTGGGTTGGCTGAGTCGTATGCCGAGCTGGTTCACATGACCGCCGGGGTGTCGGAGATGGTGCGCCACTTCCTGGTGCTGCGGTTCCCGCTGACGTTGCGGTTCGCTCGGGAGGCGTCCGTGTACGGCGAGGGTGATGAGAGCTGGGTTCGGCTGGTGACGATGCAGGCGGAGTGGGTGTCCAGCCTGGCGGCGGCTGCGGACCTGCGCAACCCCCGACTGCTGACGCCGCACCGGCTCGCGGCGCTGCTGCGGCATTTGCAGCATCCCGGGTACCCGCTGGATCAGACGGTGGACGTCACACCGACGACGTGGCTGCGTCGGCAGCGCGCCGAGCGGCGGGCTGTGGTCGTCGACGACGAGTGGTGGCACCGGGTGGCGGTGATTCCACGCTCCGGCGTGACGCCGGAGCCGGTGCACACCCGGTGGATCGCGCCGCTGTTGCACGGGATCGACACCCCGGTGGTCCGCACGATCAGTCTCATGGTGGCGGTGCAGCCGGCGGCCCAGGCCCGGCGGCGGGCGCGGGAGGACGTCACCGTCGATCAGGGGATACGGGACGAGGCGCTGCGCCGCGGTGCGGTCGATGACGGTACCCAGGCGGTCCAACTGTCGTCGTCGGCGCAGCGGCTGGCGGACCTGCAACCAGGGTCGGGAATCCACGGCGCCTACTGGTCGGGCTTCGTGTCGGTGTCGGCGACCGACCGCGACACGGTGATGCGGGCGTCGACAACGATCACCGATGCTGCCGGGGAGTGCGGCATCGGGCATTTGGACTGGCTCGACGGGCGGCATGCGGAAGCGCTGCCGACGACGTGGCCGGTGTGGCGGGGGATGGAGGTGCAGGGATGACGCAGCCACATGAGCCAAGCAGCGGGCCGCCATCGCAGAGCGGGCCGCCCGCCCGGTTCGTGGCGCCGGGCGATGTCGGTGGCGAGCGGGTGATGCCGCCAGCATCACCGCCGGCCCCGCCAGCCGGTACGCCGCACCGTGAGGCGGCGGCCGGGCCGCCGGGGCCGTTCCCACCGGTGGTGCGGCGTCCGGGTGATGCTGGCGGCATCACTGGGGCACCGGGCTGGCAGCCGGTGCCACCGGTCGGCTACGCCCCGGTGATGCCGGGTGTGGTGCCCGTGCCACCGCCCCCGGCACCACCTCGACCGGGCGGTCCGCAGCCCGGACCTCGGGGCGCGGTGGTCCCGGCCCAGGGGGCGGCGGCACCGGCTGAGGCCCGGGCTGCTGGGCGACGCCACCGGCGGGCCGCCGTACCGGACCGCAGGACCGCTGCGGTGGGGGAGCAGGTGGTGCTGCCGCAGCCGTGGCGGTGGCGGCGTTCGGAGCTGCTGGCGCGGCTGGGCCTGTACGCCCCGCAGGTGCCGGGGATTCCGAGCACGACCCGGCAGTCGGAGGTGCTGTGCACGGCGATCTCGGCGCCACCGACACGGGTGGAGGGCATCATCAACGGCCTGGACCTGGTCACCGGCCAGCCCGTGCATCATGATCCATTCACCGCCTACGACGGGAAGATCCTCTCGTCGCCAAACGTCGTGGTCCTGGGTGACCTCGGCAAGGGCAAGTCATCGCTACTGAAGACCGTGTACGTGCTGCGCGCCTTGGCGTTGCGGCGGCGGCGTGCGGTGGTCGCCGACCGTAAGGACCAGTCCGGAGAGGGCGAGTACAGCGAGCTGTGTCGCCGGCTCGGCGGTCAGCCGATCAAACTCGCCATCGGTGGCGGCGGCAGCCGAATCAACCTGCTCGACCCGGTGATCGGAGTGGCTGCGGGCGACGTGACCCACGTGGCCGGACAGCTGCAACTGCTGCGGGCGGTGGTGCATGCCGCCAGCGGCCAAGAGCCGGACGCCTGGGAGGGCGCGGCGCTGCGGGCGGCCCACCTGCGCGCCCTGGCCGTTGCGGAGGCCGACCGCCGGGTCGCTGTCATCGACGACGTGATCGCGGCGCTGAAGGCACCGCAGCCCAGCGAGGTGCTCGGCGACGGCGCGGACACGGCGGCGGCGCGGGAGCGGTTCGCGCTGGCCGCACTGGCAATGGCGTTCAATCTGGAGCGTCTGGTCAGTGACGACCTGGCCGGGTTGTTCGATGGGCCGACCAGCCCGGATGTCGTGCTGTCCGACCGGTTGACGAGCTTCGACCTCAGCCAGTTGCCGACCGAGGGACCTGGGCTGCCCTTGGTGATGACGGTGATCAACACCTGGCTCACCAACCTGCTACGCAAGGACCGGGGCTGGCTGACGACGTTCGTCGCCGAGGAGGGATGGCACCTCGCGGAGGGAGTCGGCGCGAAGATCTTCCAGCGCAACTCCAAGCTCAGCCGGGGCATCGGGTTGTCCAACGCTGTGGCGTTGCATCACCTGTCCGACATCCGCGAGGACTCCCCGGCCATCGCGATGCTCAAGGAGTCGGAGACGATCTACATGTACGCGCAGGCCCGGGAGGACGACGCGCAGCGGTGCGTCGCGCTGTACTCGTTGCCGGACCAACTCGTTGACGAGCTGATGGCTCTGCCGCAGGGGGTGTGCCTACTCAAGATCGGCTCTGGTGCTCCGATCATGATGCAGCACCTGCGGTCCAGTCTGGAGATGCGGCTGACGAACACGGATGCCGCGATGCGGGTGACCACGCCTGGGGGTGGGTGATGCCGGCGGCATCACCTGGGGGGCGGCATCCGGGGCCGGCGGTGCTCGGCCCGGTGGGGCGGCTGGCGCTGGGGGCTGGGGCGGTGGTGCTTCTGTGGCATCTGGCTGTGGTGGTCGGTGGTGCCCTCAGCGGTGCGAGGAGCCGGCCCACGCTGGAGGAGTCGGTGCAGGCGGTGCTGCGGTCGCCGACGAATCCGCTTTCGGGGTACCCGGGCGGTGGGCTGGCCCCCGGGTGGTTGGTGTGGTCGCTTTTCCTGGTCGAGCTCGCCGGGGTGGTGGCTGCGGTGTGGTGGTGGATGGCCCGTGCCATGCGGGGATCGCGTCGGGAGGGCATGGCCACCCGTCGGCAGCTCGCGCCGTTTCTCGGTGAGGCGGCGGCGCGCAGGCTGGCGAGGCAGACGTGTCCCACGCTGACCGCTCAGGAACGTAAGAAGGCGCCGATCGAGCGGGTCGCGGTGCCGCTGGGCCGGGTGGAGGGCTCCCGAGACCGGCTGTACGCCAGTCATGAGGACTCGTTCGCGGTGATCGGGGCGCCGCGGTCGTACAAGACCTCGGCGATCCTGATGGATGCGATCCGGACCGCGCCCGGCCCGGTGGTCGCGGCATCGACCAAGGGCGAGTTGCTGGCGGTGACGTACCTGGCGCGTTCGCGGGTGGGCCAGGTGCACGTGTTCGACCCGGCGGACGTGGTTGGCTGGCCGGCACGGCTGCGGTGGTCGCCGGTGACCGGGTGTGAGGACCCGGAGGTGGCGATGAGCCGTGCTGAGGGCGTCGCGGCGGCGATCCCGAAGGACCAGAACACGACCAACAGCCAGTTCTTCGAGGACCAGGCGCGGGATGTGCTGCGGTGCCTGCTGCACGCGGCGGCGTTGACCGGCGCCACGCTGCGCGAGGTGATCGGATGGGCACACCGGTTGGACAGCCCGACCTTGCCCGCTCGCGAGATCCTGCGGACGCATCCGGGCGCGGCGGTGGGTTGGTCGATCGAGCTGGAGTCGTTGACGTCCGGTGACCTGGACGGGCCGGTCGACAGCACGAAGAAGACCTTGGCCCGTCTGCTGGCGGCGTTCGCGTCCCCGAAGGTTCTTGAGTCGTGTTCGCCAGCGGAGGGGGAGGCGTTCGACATCGAGCGGTTCGTCCGCTCGCGGGACACGATCTATGTCATGTCCGGCGAGGGCAGCACGGTGGCGCCGCTGGTGACGGCGTTTGTCAGCGAGGTGGTTCGGGTAGCCCGTCGGGAGTCGCAACGGGGGGTCATCAGGGCAGACTCGGCGGAACGAACGATCGTGAGACGCCTGGATCCGGCTCTACGATGCGTGATCGATGAGGTCGCCAACGTCTGTCCCCTGCCTGGGCTGCCCGAGCTGATGTCCGAGTCCGGAGGTCGGGGCATCACGGTCTGGATCGGCTCACACGGTCTGGGCCAGGCCAGGAAACGCTGGACCGCCGACGGTGCACAGGAGGTGTTCGGATCGGCGACGGCCAAGCTGGTGATGGGTGGTACCAGCGAGGCGGACTTCCTGGAGAACATGAGCAGACTGGCCGGGGAGATCGAGGTCATGACGACGTCGACCACGATGACCCGCAGCGGGGAGTCGTCCTCGACGGCGGGGTACCGTGACCGGCGGATCATCCGGTTGCACGAGATCCGGGAGCTGCCGCCGGCGACGGCGCTGGTGATGTACCGCCAGGCGCCACCGGTGGTCGCGACGTTCCAGCCGTACTGGGAGAGTCCCTGGGCGGCGGAGGCTGCGGAGAGCGAGGCCGAGGTGGCTCGGATCATCAACAGCGATGGTGGACCAGCGAGGCGGCCGAAGCGGTGAGCGCCGACGAGGAACCGGTCAGCGACGAGGATCTCCTGCTGGACATCGGGCAGGCGGTAGCGGCACTGGACCGCCGGTTCGCCGCGGTGGAGGGGGCGTTGACGGCGCCGGCCGGCGGACGGCGCCGGCGGCCGTACCGGTCGCCGCGCCTGGCCTCTCCGTCGCCGGTGCTGCGGGTTCGTGGCCGTCGCCGGGATGAGGGTCTGGTCTGGTCGGTCTGGTCGTTCGATTCTCTGGCCCCGGCGGATCGGGTGGTGGCCCTGCGGCAGCTGCGGGACTGGGTCGATTGGCTCAACGAGGCGTACGAGCTGCCGCTGAGCACGTATGCCGTGCCTGGTTGCTGGTATCGACACCCCGGCGTGACCCGCGAGCTGTGGGCGCTGTTCGGCACCTACCAGCAGGCGCACACTACTCGTGGCCGAGACGCTGAGCGCCCAACAGATGCACCTGCTTTATGGCACGATCGACTGTTATGGTCGTGTCTGCGTAGAATACGTGAGGAGCACGGGATGCGGGAGTGCGCGGCCGGGCAGCACACGTCCAGGGTGCGCACGCCGATCCGGACTGACGACGGGTTCCAGCACACCGTCGAAGGGCTATCGGAGTGGAACTCATGAATGTCTCGACCGTCCGGGCCGGGTTGAACCGGCTGCTGGAGGACTGGCGGTCAGCACGGGCGGTGAAGCCGATCTTCGTCGGTGTGTATGGCAGCCCCGAAGCGGTCATCGCTCCGGTCGCCGTGTGGCTTCGCCTGCTCGCGGCGGCAGCGGAGGCGTGGGATCTGCGCACGGCGGCCAGCCGATCATCGAGGCTGACCGACCCAACTGGTGCGCGGTCGACGACGCTGGTGGAGTTGGCGCAGAAACTGGGTGTCCCCGAAGCGCCGTTGCCGGTGTTGCAGTCGCGGGGTGTGCCACGGGGGGCTGCGGATCTGGCGGTGTGGCCGGCAGCGGTGGAAGATCTACGGGCTGTGGCTGCGGTCAGTGCGGAGGCCACGCTGGTGGCGGTGGTGACAGCGCTGGCGGACCTGTTGCAGGGCAAGGCCGTGCTCGCCGAGGCGTGCGGCGGGGCCGGGATGGTCAGGACCGTGACCGATGTTGATGGCCTGCACGCGATCGTGCTGGTGTCCCGACGGGTGGTTCGTCCCGCCGGCAGGCGAGGGGGCGGCGCGCGTCCCTTGGTCGAGCTGGTCGCAGCAGACCGGTTGGATTGGGCGCCGCCGGGAGGGCTGGAACCGACTGCGGGGTGATGCTGGCAGCATCACTGCGGCGTCGTCGGCGTCGACCGTCGGTGCGGTGCCTCGACCATAGCGGGATGCTGAGCTGGGCTGTGGCCAGATCCGCGAGCAACGCGGCGGTGCAGTGCAAGGGTGCGGCGACCGGATTGGGTTTCGTACAGATATCCGCGTTCATTGACATCGCGTGTTGTGTTTTTGACGATGAGTGATGGAAGTTGGGACGCCAACTCCGTCTTTCCGGCCAACGTCTGTCCACGATCCTCCCCCGGTTCGGGGTGGTCACGCTGTTGGAAGGTGCCCTCATTGTCCGCTGTGCCCCTGCCCCGGCGCCTGACGCAGTTGGTCGTCAAGCCGACGGTCTTCTGCTATCACCGCTGTGCCTACTGCTCCCTGCGCCAGGACTACTACGCCGGCCTGCTGGCTGAGGCCAAGAGTCGGGCAGGGGAAGCTGCCGATGTCCGCCCCGGCACCCTGCCGGTGGAGGTGGGGCTTCGGGTCATCGACGAGGCCGCGGCCTTGGGGATGACGTCGTTGCAGTTCAGCGGGGGTGACCCCTTGCTGTATCACCATCTGGTCGACCTGATCCGTGCTGGCGCTGGGCATTCCGGGGTGTTCGTGTTCATGAACTCTGTGGGCACCGGGGTCACCGTCGAGCAGGCTGCCGCCATCGTCGACGCTGGCCTGGGAGCGTGGAACTTCTCCATCGACACCCTCGACCCGGCCGTCTACGACCAGGTGCGCGGGATGCGTGGCGGGCTGGCCAGAACCCTGGGGGCGGTCGACACCGTTCGTCGTGCCGCTCGCCACCAGCCGGAGTTCTGCATCAACTACATGGCGGTCATCACCCGCAGCAACTTCCGTGGCCTGCCGGCGCTCTTGGCGCACTGTCTGGATACCGGTGTGGCGTCGCTGTACCTGATGCCCGTCTACGGCTGCCCGGAGGCGCTGCTGTCCGCAGCGGACATCCGCGAGTTCCGCGACGAGATCATTCCCACGATGTTGCAGGTAATCGGCGACCGGCGGGTTCCGCAGGTCGTGATGGACAACGCCAGGACGGTGCTGGGCACTTTCTACCCGCCCGCAGTGAGCGACGAGCAGTACGCCCAGGGCATCTACTGGCCCGACCACGTCGCAGCGAGGCGGGCCTGCCGGACCCCGGAGTACTACCTGCTGGTCACCCCGGACGGGAAGGTGCTGCCCTGCTGCCAGGTGGAGATCACCGGGCATGGTGCGGTCGGTACCGTCACCGAGCAGTCCCTGGCCGGTATCTGGCACGGCGAGGCGCAGGACCGGTTCCGCCAGCAGCGGCTGCCGTTCTGCGTGGAGTGTTCGGCGCCCCAGCACATGACCCTCGGGCTGGTGCCGAAGATGTGCCGGCAGTTCCGTGACTGACCCGACTCCGCCCGTCGCGACGGTGGTCGTCGCGGTCAAGGGCGACCACCGGATACGGCGCCTGCTCGACGCGCTGCTGCGCCAAGACATGGCGGCCGGCAGCCTGGAAGTGCTCGTCGTGGAGAACGGCAGCGACCTGTTCGCCGACGTCGATGGTCTCGGCGGTGGCATGGTGCGCTACCTGCATGCGGTCGAGGCCAACAGCGCCGCCGCACGGAATCTGGGGCTGCGGGAAGCCCGGGGCCGTTACCTGCTGTCCACCGACGCCGACTGCGTCCCGGACCGGTCCTGGGCGCGGTCGATGGTCCAGGCACTCGACGCCGGCCCCTGTCAGGTGGTGGGCGGCACGATCCGCAAGCACGCACCGGCGACCTGGGTGCAGCGGCACGCGATCACCATCGTTGACGGCCAGCAGACGGTGGGCTACCTGCCCGCGCTGCACCTGCCCTATGTGGTGGGCGCCAGCGCCGGCTACCACACTGACGCCGTGCGGGCAGCGGGCGGGTTCGACGACCGGCTCAAGTCCGGCGCCGACGTCGACATCTGCTACCGGCTCGGGTTGCGGGGCCAGCAGGTTGGGCTGGTGCCCGATGCGGTCGTCGAGCACACCGACCGGGCGACGCTGCGCGGGCACTTCCACCGGTTCCGGGTGTACGCGGTGTACCAGGTGCTGCTGTTTCGCCTGTACCGGCCGGTGTCCGGACGCCGGTGGATCATCAATCCGTATCCGCTGCGACGGACGGCTGCCACCCTGGGGTTGGTTCCGAGGGCGCTGGTGGCCTTGGCCGGTGGTGACGGTGGGCTGGCGGCTCGGGTGCTGGTGCAACTGGTGGAGGTCGCTGGGATCTGGTGCGGCGATATTCAGGGGTCGGTCCGGTGGCGGGTCCTCTACCTCTAGCCATGGTCATGACAGGGAGGAATCTGATGGTGGTAGGCCCTCCGGCGACCATCTCGACCAACCGGCGGCTGACGCGGCGGGGGGTGCTGTGGCTCGGTTTGCGCTGTGATCTGCGCTGCCGGTTCTGCTACGACCGGCACGTGCCGCAGGCAGACAAGATCTGGCTGGCCTACCCGGAGGCCGTCGCGGCGCTGGAGGCGTTCCGGGGCGTCTACGACAACCGGTTCGTGGACTTTATGGGCGGTGAGCCGACCCTGCATCCGCAGGTGGTGGACCTGGTGGCGCACGCGGCGACGATCGGGCTGCGGCCCACGCTCATCACCCACGGCATGCGCCTGGCCGACCCGGCTTTGGTCGCTGCTCTGACGCAGGCGGGGCTGCACGACGTGTTGATGTCGGTGCACGGGGTTGGCGAGACGGCGGCGGCGATCCACGGTCGGGGGCGGGGCAACTTCGGCCGGCAGGTCTGCGCGCTGTCCAATCTGCGGGCTGCGGGGATCCCGGTCCGGTTCAACTGCACGCTGATCCGCGACAACCTGCCCCAGTTGGGGCAGATCGTGGATCTGGCCGCCGGGTTTGGGGTGCGGGTGGTGAACTTCATCGTCTTCAATCCCGCGTTCGAATGGGCCGATGACACTAACATCGCGTTCCAGGCCCGTCACAGCGACCTCACCGGCCCGCTGACCGCAGCGATCGGCCGGTGCGCCGAGGCGGGGATCGAGGCCAACGTCCGCTACCTGCCCCTGTGTCAGCTGCCCGGTTTGGAGGCGCACGTCTACACCGACCATCAGCTGCCCTACGACCCGCACGAGTGGGACTACAACAGTTGGTACAACCGGGGCAACCGGGGCCAGCAGTCTGCCGAGTGGTACCGACAGGCGTCGCTGGAGCAGGCGCGCCGCAACCAGTACGTGCAGCCGTCGGCGTGCGCCGGATGTGCGGTGGCCGCGATCTGCGACGGGTTCCACCGTCAGTACGTTGCCCGGTGGGGGGACGCCGAGGCCGTCCCCCGGGCGGGGGCGCCGATCGCCGACCCGTGTCACTTCATTCGCCACCAGCCGAAACTCGAGTACGCCGACGACGGTACGACCGTGACCGGTGGGCTGGCCACCACGATGTTGACCGCGACCCAGTTCGACCCTGGGGCCGGGCACCGGGCCGGGGTCCGCCACCGACCCGCCACCCCGCAGCGGTGAGCCGCTGGTCGTGGGTCCACCTGGCGCTGGTCGTGCTGGTGGCCCGTCAGGTAGCGATCACCATCGCCATGGTGCGTACCCGCCGGTGGCTGCGCAGGCCACCGCCCGATCCCCCCATCACGGGTCGTCCGCTGTTCTTCCTGGTCGTGCCTGTGCTGCGGGAAGCGGCCGGGCTCGCCGCAACGGTCGACCATCTACGGACGGTGGCGGCCGGGCACCAGGTGCGGATCGTCGTGGTCACCTCGGCCAGGGAACGCGCCGAGGCCCATCGGCATCCGGAGGCGGCCGACACCATCGCGGTGGCGCAGCGCCTGGCCACGATGGCTGGGGTGACGCACCTGCACCACCCCGACCCGCAGGCGGTCAAAGCCGACCAACTCAACCTGGCGGCGGACTGGTGTCTGTCCGCGCTGGACGGTCAATCCCCCACGGACGTGTTCCTGGTGGTCTACGACGCGGACTCCCGCCCCCCGGCCGACTCGCTGGATCACTTCACCCGGGCGGTCGCCGCGCACCCGAACGCCGGGGTGTTCCACCAGTCGTCGAGGTTCGTGGTCCGACCGTCGGCTCGATCGGCTACGGTGCTGCGCCGGGTGCTGGTGGCTGGTGGGGCGGTGCGGGCCAGCCGGTTCGTGCTCGCCTACGAGATCCCCCGGCTGCGCAACCGGCTGCACCGCGCCCGGTGGCGACGGTGGCTGGCCGCTGGGGTTTACAGCCACGTCACCGGCCACGGGATGTGCCTGCGGCTGTCGCTGGTCGCGGGTCTGCCCCTGCCGGCCCGGTCGCCGCTGGAGGACATGCACTACAGCTTCCTGCTGTGCTCGCGGCGGGAGGCCATGGTGCCGGTGGCCAGTCTCGACGTCGCGGAGGTCCCAGCGTCGCTGTCGACGCAGTTCGGCCAGTTGACCCGGTGGGTGGCCGGGCCGGCACGCTTGCGTCGGTACCTCGCCGATCCCGCCACCCGTCGGGGTCTCCTGGCTCGGGTACTGGCCTGCTCGGCGGCGGGGATCACCGCAGGCTGGCTCAGTTGCGCGGTGCTGCCCGCAGTGCTGCTGGGGCTGCTGGCGGCCGGCGACGCCGTCAGCCGGCTGTTGGTCGCGGCGATGCTGTTCGTTTGCCTCATGCAGTTGCTGCTGGTGAACGACGCTTGGGGGCGGCATGCCGCCGGGCCCGGCCGGCTGGCCGGGCTGGTGGCGTACCCCGTGGTGTGCACCGTGTTCGGCGTCGCCGGGCTCGTCGGCGTTCTGCGTCTGTGGAGGGGAGGCGACGGCGCCGGCAAGACCGAGCGCCGCTGACCATGAACAACTACCGGTTGAGCATCGCGTTGGAAGGTCCCTGCTGTGCGGGCAAGACCACCCTCGGACGGGGTTTGACCAGCCTGTTGTCGGAGAGCATCGGGTACGTCCAGGACTACAGCGATTTCGTTGGTGGGGGCCGCAACCTCCCTCCGGCGGTTCCCGATGATCTGGACAGCGAGGAACGAGCGCTGCGTGAACTGTTGCGGATCGAGGCCGACCGCACCGCCGGACCGCTGGCCGCGCAGCCGGAGCTGCTGCTGATCGACCGGAGCGTCTACACGTTGCTGGCCCACTGCCATGCCTTGGAGCAGATGACCGGGGTGCCCTATGGCGATCTCGCGCATCGGATGCTGACCGAATCGAAGATCCCGGTTTGGCCGGATCTGGTGCTGTATCTCGATGTGTCGCAGGAAACGGTCGACGCCCGCAATCGGGGGAAGTTCGCCCCGGGCAGCATCTTCGTAGATCCGCAGTTCAACATGGGGTTTCGGTCCTACTTCAGGAGACTTGCCGACGCCGGCCTGACGCGTATCGTGTGGCTGGACGCGGCTCGAACGCCCGAGGAGTTGCGCGACCTGGCGGCTGCCCCGGTGCGGCGAGAACTGTGCGGGGCCGGATGACAGGAGAACCCCATGCTCCAACTGCCGCTCGGCGGACGGGTCGTGTTCGTCGACTGGCACGGAGTCCTGTCCCGGGATCTGTTCTGGACCTCGATCCTCGGCAGTGCCGCCCATCCCCTTCACGAAGCGCTGGAGGCCAAACTCGGCGAGGTGTTCTCCCAGGACTCCATCGCCCACAGCTGGATGAAGGGCACCATCTCGTCGCAGGAGATCATCGACGGGATGGCCATTGACCTGGGGCGCCGGCATCCCGACTACCTGACGCGGCGCCTAGATGCCGACTGCGCCAAGATGCAGGTCAACGCCGAGCTCATGCGGGTGCTGTGCTGGCTGCGTGGCACCACCGCGATCGTGCTGGCCACCGACAACATGGACTGCTTCGCCAACGCCTTCGAGCAGGCGCGTTCCCGTCGACGCCGCAACCGCCAGCAGCCGCAGACGTTCGAGGACTGGGTGATCGTCTGGGACGACATCATCTGCTCCAGCGATGTCGGCGCGCTCAAGTCCGAGGATCCCGACCGGTTTTTCGGTACCTGGCTACGCGACCACGGCCTCGACTTCGAGCAGGCCCTGCTCATCGACGACCGTGCCGACAACTGCGCGGCGTTCCGCGCCCAGGGTGGCACCACCGTGCAGTGGAAGATGGGCACCAATGACATCGGTGAGGCCGACGCGGCGGTCCGCCGCTGGTTGGGTGTCGACGAGCCGGCGCTCGCCGTCGGGTGAGCCCTGGGGCTCACCCGGCCAGGGGCAGCCCGCTGGCTGGGGGCTGCTGCCGTCGACGGTCGCTGGCCTGCTGCGCCGCCCGCACGGCGGGCCACTGTGTGATGAGCGCCCCGCCAGCGCCCAGGGCGGCGTCACATCGATGGGCGAACTTCCAGGATGGCCATCGCTCGGCGCGCTCCACTTTCGACACGATCTCCGCGCTGTAGAGGACCCGGTCGGCGAGCGCCTGCTGGGTAAGGCCGCACGCCAGGCGCCACCGACGCAGTTCGGCCCCGAACGCGTGCCGCACCGACCTGCCCGGGGTCAGTGCCCGCAGCGGTCGTCCTCTCGGTTGTTGGTCGTCGCCTTGGCGCATCCGCCCACCTCCTGGTCCGCCCCGATTCGCCGCGCGGCGGCGGCGGGGTAACCCGGAGGCAGGCGGGGCTGTGGCCAGTGCCCTCCGAGTCAGGCCGGTGTCAGCCGCTTCGAGTCAGCGACCCGGGCGAACAGGTGCCGCGCTCGGACCCGGGTGTCGGGAAACATCTCCAGTTCGTCCAGGTCGCCGTCGGCGAACCAGGCAAAGCGCAACTCCGCCGCTGCGGGAGCCTCTGCGGCCTCGGTAAGCCCCAGGTACAGGTGGTCGACGTGGATGTGCGGCT
>JAFGOK010000421.1 GCA_016926535.1 Micromonosporaceae bacterium
AACCGCAGCCCAGCCTCGTCGATGTCCCGTTTGAGCCGGCGCACCACGACCTCCCGCCGGGCGGCCCTGTCCGGCTCGACCCCCCGGGCGAACCGTTGATCATCCAGCAGCTCCAGCAGCGCCGTGAACGACTCCTGATAGCCGTTGTGCGGCGTCGCCGTCAGAAACAGCCGATGCTCGAAGTGCGGCACCATGCGACGCAGCAGCTTCGTCTGCTGGGAATCCACCGCGTACCGGCGTCGAGGCGCCGCCGGGGCGACATGGTGGGCCTCATCCAGGATCAGCAGATCGAACTCCCGGCGCTCGGCCGCGACACCATGCGGATCCACCGGCGGCAGTACCTCATCGAGCAGGCGCTGCGCCCGGGGCGAGCGCAGCCACGGCAATGAGACGACCACCAGCGGATACACCCGGAAGGGGTTCGCCGCCGACCCGTGGGTGCGCCGCAGCGTCGCGCACTGCTCGGAGTTGACGATCGTGAAGTCCAGGCCGAACTTCTCCGCCATCTCATCGCGCCACTTGATCGTCAGCCCGGCAGGGCAGACCACCATCACCCGCTGGGCTCGGTGGCGCAGGAGCAACTCCTGGGCGACCAGCCCGGCCTCGATGGTCTTGCCGAGCCCGACGTCATCGGCGAGCAGCAGGTTGACCCGCGGGGCCGTCAGCGCCCGAGCCACCGGCTCCAGCTGGTAGTCCTCAACCGCGACCCCGGATCGGAACGGCGCCTGCAACATGGTCACATCCGCCGAGGTCGCCACACCCCACCGCACCGCGTCGAGAAATGCCGCGACCCGCTCCGGCTCGTCGAACTCGCCGGTCACTTCCGGCAACGACCCGGCTGGAAGCACCCGGGCGTCTGGTTCCCGCTCCCAGAACACCATCAGCGACTCGTCGTAGCGGCCGTCCTCGACGCTCTGCAAGGTCACCAGCGTCGAGGGCTGCCGTGGTGAGCTGTCGTCAAGATCAATATCGGCGACAACCCAGCGCTGCCCACGCAGCTCAACCAGACCACCGACCTCGCAGGGCAGCCCGACCTCGGCCGCCGTTTCCCCCTGCTCGACGTGACGTAGTCCCCGCATCGACGTGGTCATGCGCGTCCTCCCGTCCCCAACGATCTCGTCGGCACGCGACGGGAGCTGATTCGCCATATTTTGTGGTGGTATCGGAGCATGGAGGTGGCAGAGGGGAAGCCCCTCGATGGTCATGGCCCTCACCCGGAGGCGGTCCGTCACCCGAATCGAGAAGCCAGCTACCGTTGCGGGATGAACGCCATGAGCGCGGCTGAACTGGACGCCCTGGTCGCCGAGGCGACCGTCGACTGCCACGATGAGGACGAGCAGATCAGCGGCCTGTACGAGATGATCGTCGACAATCTCGCGTTGCCGTTCCCGACCACGGTCCTCGGTGTGGAGGTCACCGTCGGGGATGTCGACCTGACCGATCGCGGTGAGATCGTGGCGATCTGCCGCCGGGGCCGCTTCGCGCAGCCGATCGGCATCCTCGACCTGCCGCTGCCCGACGAGGCCCCCGAAGGCGCCGAGTGGATCGAGGCATATCGGCGCTGGGCTGGCTGAGCTGAACCCATGGGACGAGCGGCGCGCTCACAGGCGATACCCTGCGGGGACAGCCGCTGGCCGCACCAGGCACAACATCGGTGTCCTGAGCCGTCGTGACGGTGGTACAGATCGGCCGTGAGCAGGTAGACGGGCGACTCTCCCGGTCCCGGTATCACGGCGAACTTGGCGGGCTGTGCCTCCTGCCGACGTGAGTCTCTGGCAGTCGCTATCGGGAGGCTCCGGCACGGACCGGCTTGCGTCCGACCCCAGCCAGGAACCGGTCGAGGAATGGGCTGCGTTCGATCGCGCTGCCAGGCGGGTCGCCGTCGGGACGCCACGCGGTCACCGGTACCAAGCCGTTGTCGTCCGGCTCGCCGCAGCGCCGTCGCTCGCCGGGATCCGGCTGAGCCGGAACGAGGTCGAGACCGGTGAACAGGTCGCGGATCTCGTCCGGCGTCCGCAGTTGCAGCGGCGTCCGGGAACGCTGGTACAGGTGCTGAACCTGGTTGGTCTGCTCGGTGGCCGGTGCAGGGCTGGCGTGGGAGATGACCAGCAGGCTGCCGGGGCTCATGGCTGCCCGGTAGGCCGCGATGGGGGTAGCGACGTCGCCGGGAACGAAGTGCAGGACCGACACGGCCAGGATCGCCACCGGCTGGGTGACGTCGATCAGCCGCTGGGTTTCGGCGTGGCCGAGGACCGCCTCGGTGTCGCGCAGGTCCGCCTCGATTGCCGCTGCTGTGGGGACATCGGTCAGGAGAGTCGTGGCGTGGGTAACGGCGATGGGATCGGCGTCAACGTAGACGACTCGGGCTGACGGGTCATGCTGGCCGGCGATCTCGTGGACGTTGCCGCTGGTGGGGATGCCTGAGCCGAGGTCGAGGAACTGGCGGATGCCGCGGTCGAGGGCGTAGCGGACGGCGCGGTGCAGGAACCGGCGGTTGGCTCGGGCCGCGAGGGCGACTTCGGGTGCGACCGCGAGGATGGCGTCGGCGGTGTCGCGGTCGAGTTGGAAGTTGTGCGCGCCGCCGAGGAAGTAGTCGTACATCCTGGCGACGTTGGGGTGATCCAAGCCGAGGATTTGCGCCGGGGTGGCGTCCGGATCGGGGGTACCCGATGGTCTGAACCTGCTGCTGGTCATCGTCTCTGGTGCCCTCATGCTCGGGGTTCTGCGAGCGGTCGCGCGCCGCAGAAATGGTGCGGGTTGCTCGGGTGGTGGGGTGGGGTGTGCCGCCGGGGTGGACGGGGAGGCGCCGGCTGGCCGGCGGCACACCCGGTCAGTGGGTTGCGGGGTCGCTGCCGGTTGCTGTCAGCGGGTGCCCTGGTGCGTCCGTGGCCGCTGGGTGGGGCTGGCGCCACATGGGCCAGAACGCCGGCCCGTCGGGCAGCCGGAACGGCTGGCCTGCGGTTCTGTAGCCGAACCGGGTGTAGAGGTCTCGGCTGCGGGGGCTGCTGGCTTCCAGGTACGCGGGTGTTTCGGTGGTGTCGAGGTGCTGCTGGTGGTGCGCGAGGAGGGCGCTGCCGCGTCCGGTTGCCTGCCAGGGCGGCAGCACGGCGAGGAATGCCAGGTGGTGGTGTGCGGGTTCGGCGGGGTGATGGTCGTGCAGGAGTTGGTCGAGGATTCGGAACCGCTGGGTGTGCTGGCCGCATGCCTCGGCTAGCCGCTGGTCGTAGTCGTACGGCTCGGGTGCCGGCGTCTGGTCGTGGTGCATCCAGATGGCGATGGCGGACTGGTCGGCGAGTAGGTGGGCTTCGCCGTGGTCGAGGGCGTGCTCGACGAGGATGCGGAACTGGCCGCGCATCGTCTGGTACCGCTCCAGGGGCTCTTCGACGAGCCAGGCTGCGGCTTCGAGGTTGTGGAACGCCTCGGTGATGATGCCGGTGGCGATCGCCACGTCGGCGGGCGTGGCGGGGACGACGGGTGGGAGCAGGCGGGTCACCGGTCGGCCTCCGCTCCGAAGCCGCGCGCCCCGTTCGCCGACCGTGCCGGCTGGTCGGGGTGTGCGGGCCGTGCTGGCTGTTCGGGGTACGCGCCTCGTGTGGCGCTTGGCGTGCTGCTGCCGCTGCTGTGTCGGGGTGGTGGCAGGGTCGCTGGTCCGCCCGGCGGGCTGATCGTGGCGACGGCGGCCTTCGCGCCGAGGCCGATGCGGGCGTAGACCTCTGGCTGGCTGGTCTTGAGGACCAGGCCCCAGGCGGCGCCGAGGAGCGCTGCTACCAGGTATCCGGTGGGGACGATCCAGGTCAGCGGATGGTCGCCTGTCACGCCGAGGAGGGTGGCGATGTTCCTGACTGCCAGGACCACGACCACGCCGAGGGCCGCCGTCGCGAGCAGCGGTACCAGCAGCCTGCGCCAGAGTGGTTCGCGTCCGGGGTGGTGGGCGAAGAAGGCGATCACCGCGATCGAGGTGGCGGCGATCAGGAGCAGCACGCCGAGGCCGCCGGTGGTCCCCAGCCAGTAGAACATGGTGACGGTGGGGTTCCAGCCGGCGACGGCGTAGACCACGATGACGGTGAGTGCGAGGGTGCTCTGCACCAGGGA
>JAFGOK010000422.1 GCA_016926535.1 Micromonosporaceae bacterium
GCCTTGACCGCGGTCTTCGCCGGGGCTGCTGGGGCCTTCTTCGCGACGGTCTTCCTGGCGGCCGCCGATTTTGGCGCCTTCCCGATCGCCACCATCTCACGGAACCCCATCCCCGCCCGGAACGCGGGGATGGAGGTCTTCTTGACCTTGACAGGCTCCCCTGTCCGCGGGTTCCGGGCCGTTCTCGCGGCCCGAACCCGCTTTTCGAAGACCCCAAAACCGGTGATGGCCACCTTGTCGCCCCGCGTCACCGCGACTTGGATCTCCGCGAGCACGGCGTCGAGAGCGGCAGCCGCCTGCTTCTTGTCGCCGAGGCGGGCTGCGAGCGCTTCGATGAGCTCGGCTTTGTTCACGATGTCCCTCCCGATACGCATTGCCTGGACTCACACAAGTCATGCTGTTGGGCAAGGTATGCCCACCACTGCCAGGATACAAATACATGATGGGAAAGAAACCGGTTGTGTCGCAGGGATTTCGACCTATTCGCGGGCACGGGACGCACAGAAACCCCTAGAGAATGATGGGATTCCACTGCGGACGTCGACGTTCAAAGGCCGTGATGGCCTCTTCGCTCCGCAGTGTCAGCGCGATGTCGTCCAATCCCTCCAGCAACCTCCACTGACTGAAGTCGTCGAGTGGGAAATCCCACTCCCGCCCGGCAGCCTGGACCTTCCTGGTCCTGAGGTCGACGGTCACTGGCAGGGCTGGGTCCCGTTCCACGGCATCCCAGAGCGCCTCCACAGCGTCCAGATCGAGCTCTACTGGCAGCAGGCCGTCCTTGAGTGCGTTACCCCGAAAAATGTCCCCGAAACGCGGCGCGACGACAACCCGGAAACCCCAGTCCCGCAACGCCCAGACCGCGTGTTCACGTGACGATCCGGTGCCAAACTCGGGTCCTGCGACCAGAACTGACGCCCCGGCGTGATAAGGCCGATTGAGGACGAAACCGGGATCCGCCCGCCAACTCGAGAACAGCCCGTCGGCGAAGCCGGTCCGCGTGACCCGCTTGAGATAAACGGCCGGAATGATTTGATCCGTATCGACGTTAGACCGTCGCAATGGGATTGCCGTACCGGTGTGGACGGTGAACTTCTCCATTATCATCGATCCTATTCGCTAAGGTCCGCAGGAGCGGTCAGGCGGCCGGTCACCGCGGTCGCCGCAGCGACCAGGGGCGAAACAAGGTGGGTTCTCCCGTCCTTGCCCTGCCGTCCTTCGAAGTTGCGGTTTGAGGTCGAAGCCGACCGTTGTCCTGGTAGCAGCGTGTCCGGATTCATACCGAGACACATCGAACATCCGGCAAACCGCCACTCCGCCCCAGCTGCGATAAAGACCTCGTGCAGGCCCTCCTGTTCCGCCGCGGCGCGCACGGCTGCGGAGCCCGGAACGACCAGCATCCGGACGCCCTGAGCAACCTTCCTGCCCCGCAGCACCTCCGCAGCGGCCCTGAGATCCTCGATTCTGCCGTTGGTGCACGACCCGAGAAACACGACGTCAACGGCGATATCCCGGAGGGCGGTCCCCGGCCTGAGGTCCATGTATTCCAGAGCCCTGGCCGCCGCGGCGCGTTCCGCGGAATCGGCGAACGACTCCGGATCCGGGACGACCGAGTCAAGTGCAACGCCCTGCCCCGGATTGGTGCCCCAGGTCACGAAGGGGGACAGCGTGCCAGCGTCCAGCACAACCTCCGCGTCGAACACCGCACCGGGGTCGGTGGCCAGGCTCCGCCAGTAGTCCAGTGCTCGTTCCCACTCCGCCCCCTTCGGGGCGTACCGCCGGCCCTCCAGGTAGGCGAACGTCTTGTCATCCGGGGCGACGAGTCCCGCCTTGGCTCCCCACTCAATGGACATGTTGGAAACGGTCATCCGCCCCTCCATCGAGAGCTCCTCGATGGCGGACCCCCGGTACTCGACGATGTGCTTCCGGCCGCCGCCGGTTCCGACCTTCGCGATGAGCGCGAGGATGAGGTCCTTGGCCGTGACCCCCTCTGGCAGGTGCCCGTTGACGGTGACAGCCATCGTCGCTGGCTTCTGCTGTGGCAGGGTCTGGGTCGCCAGGACGTGCTCGACCTCGCTGGTGCCGATGCCGAACGCCAGCGCCCCAAAGGCACCATGGGTGGCGGTGTGGGAATCCCCACACACGATCGTCATGCCTGGCTGTGTCACCCCGAGTTGCGGCCCGATTACGTGCACGATGCCCTGCTGGGCGTCGCCGAGCGAGTGCAGCCGCACGCCGAACTCCGCACAGTTACGCCGAAGCGTCTCGATCTGCGTGCGCGAGACGGGATCAGCGATCGTGACGAGATTGTCCGTGGGTGTGTTGTGGTCTTCTGTCGCGAGGGTCAGGTCAGGCCTGCGGACCTTCCGCCCCGCCATGCGCAACCCGTCGAACGCCTGCGGGCTGGTCACTTCGTGCAACAAGTGCAGGTCAATGTACAGCAGATCAGGCTCGCCGTTGACGGATCGCACGACATGTGCGTCCCAGAGCTTCTGAGACAACGTTCGCTGTACTTCAGCTCCCACCATCTGGACATCCTAAAGTTTGGGAGGTATGTTTCGGTGTGTGGGACACAGTATCAGCGGCGTTGGCGTTCTCGACAAGGCGGTTGTCATCCTCGCGGCGTGTGTCGACGGCGCCAGCCTGGCCGACCTCGTCGAGCGAACCCACCTGCCCCGGGCGACAGCGCATCGCCTGGCCCAGGCCCTAGAGGCTCACCGGTTGCTGGTCCGGGACACCCAGGGGCACTGGCGCCCCGGCCCTCGCCTCGGAGAGCTGGCGAACGTCGCCCCCGACGTCCTGCTCAACGCCGCCGAGCCGATGCTCACAGCACTGCGCGACGCGACGGGAGAAAGTGCCCAGCTGTACCTGCGGCGGGCGGATGAGCGGGTCTGCGTCGCGGCTGCGGAGCGGGCAAGCGGCCTGCGCGATACCGTGCCGGTCGGTGCCGTCCTCCCGATGACCGCCGGGTCCGCGGCCCAGATCCTCCTCGCATGGGAGCCGCCGGAAGCGGTCATGCCGCTCCTGCCCCGGTGCAAGTTCACCGGAAGGACCCTGGCGGAGGTCCGCCGCCGGGGTTGGGCCCAGAGCGTTGCGGAACGTGACGCCGGGGTCGCGAGTGTGTCTGCCCCAGTCCGCGATCGCACTGGAAGGGTTCATGCCGCCATCAGTGTTTCCGGGCCGATCGAGCGACTCGGACGCAGGCCCGGTGACCGCCATGCGATGGCCGTCGTCCGGGCGGGGCAGCGGCTGTCCGGCCTGTGAAACACTCCCCTCCCGCAGGACAGACCACCATTGAACCCTCTCAAATCGTGGACTCCACGCTGCACCGATTCAGGAAATCGGCCCTGGGCCCTGCCGTTTCGAATGACCCTTCATAGGCCCAACAGCCACTCACCTTTCAGGCCGATTGCATTCACGATGTTGTCGACGATCCACATGACCCCACGCTGGGACAGTCCAGTGTCCGCCATGCTGGTATGCCCACCGACAACACGCGGTCACCGATCGTGACAATGATGTCCAACTTGACGGGGCCCGGATGAGACGACGAAGGTGGCCGATCGGCGCCAAGTTCATCGCGCTGCTGCTGACGCCCATCATCTCGCTGGTCGCCCTGTGGGTCTTCGCGACCAGTCTCGCGGCCGGCCAAGCCCAGGACATCCTTGCCGCGAACACCAACAACGACGAGGTCATCAAGCCTGGCGGGGCGCTGGTGACCGAGTTGCAGCGGGAGCGGCGGCTGTCGGTCATCTTCCTCGGTTCGACCAGAAACGACGCCACGACGCTGGTCGGGCAGCGTGCGTCCACTGACACCACCATCACGACCTTCCGCCGCAGCACCTCAAGCGAGGCGCTACGATCGATCGAAACCCGGGCGGCGCGGCAGCGCATCGAACGCACCCTGACCCAGCTAGATCAGCTGCTCACGATCAGGCAGACGGTCGAGCAGCGCCAACTCGACAAAGCCGTGGCATTCCGCATGTATACGTCGATCATCGATTCGGTGTTCCGTATCTACCCAGCGTTGCCGGGTGTCACCGATCCCACCATCAGCCGTGATTCGCAGACCCTGCTGGCGCTTGGCCGGGCCAGGGAAATGCTCAGCCAGGAGGATGCCTGGGTCAGCGGTATCGCGGCAAGCGGGAGACTCGCCGGATCTGAGCCGGGACAGCTCGCAGGCATCATCGGAACCCACCGTTTCCTACTGACCGATGCCATTGCCGAACTACCGAGTGAACGCCGCAGCGGGTACGAGGAAGCGACCGCGAGCGAGGCGATGACCCGGCTGCGCGGGATGGAAAACAGACTGCTCTCGGACGCCCGAACCGGCGCACCGCTTCCCATCGACCTCGCCACCTGGCAGACGGCCTATGACACCGTCTCGGCGCAACTGGCCCAGCTGGACTATGCCTTTGCGCAGTCCGTGCTCAGCCGGACCCGCCCGGTCGGTGTCTCTATCATGGTCCGCCTCGGGCTGGCCGCAGTCCTCGGACTCATCGCCATCGCCATCTCCATCGGCGTCTCTGTCCGCGTGTGGCGCTCGCTGATCGGAAGGCTCACCAAGCTGGAGCACTCAGCCAACGCCCTAGCGGCGCAACGACTGCCCTCGGTCGTCCGTCGGCTTCGCGCCGGGGAGCATCTCGATGTCTCGGCGGAGGCACCGCCGTTCGACTTCGGGGAGGACGAGATCGGGCAGGTGGGGCAGGCGTTCAACGACGTGCAACGCACTGCCATCGAATCCGCGGTCAATGAGGCCAGGCTGCGCTCGGGAGTCAACCGGGTGTTCCTCAACATCGCCCGGCGCAGCCAGACCCTGCTCCACCGGCAGCTTTCCCTCCTCGACGCCATGGAACGCGACACCGTCGATCCACAGAAGCTCCAGGAGCTGTTCCAGATCGACCACCTTGCGACCCGGATGCGGCGTCATGCCGAGGACCTCGTCATCCTCGCCGGGGCCGCGCCGGCCCGAGGCTGGCGCACCCCGGTCGTCCTCGTCGACGTCATCCGCGGCGCGATCTCGGAGGTCGAGGACTACGCCCGGATCACGCTTCAGTCGATGCCGGAAATCGGGCTCGCCGGCCCTGTGGTGGCCGACCTCACCCACCTGCTCGCGGAGTTGCTGGAGAACGCCTCGGCCTTCTCTCCCCCGGAGATGCCAGTCTTCGTCGGCGCCCAACTCGTTCCCGGGGGCCTCGCCATCGACATCGAGGACCGGGGCCTCGGTATGCCGCCACACGCCATCGACGAGGCCAACGAGCGTCTCGCCAATCCCCCAGAGTTCGACCCGGCCAACAGTGCACGGCTTGGGCTCTTCGTCGTCGCGACCCTAGCGGCCCGCCACAGGATCTCGGTCAGCCTGCGGCGCTCCCCCTACGGGGGTGTCACCGCCATCGCGCTCATCCCACCCGGGCTCATCGTCGAAGCCCCCCAGCCTGCCCTGCCGGCAGGACCGTCGGCCGCCCCGAGTCTCGGCCCCGCGAAGGCGGCGACGGCTACGACGGACCTGGACGACACCGCCGTACTTGTTCCAGCGGCGGCGACCGTCGCCCCCCCGGTAGGGGCTCTCCCCGGAGACCGGACCTCCAAGACGCAGCGGCAAACCGTCGAGCTCACGGCAGATGGCCTCCCCCGACGCCGACGGCAGGCCAGCCTTGCCCCGCAGCTCCGGGAGGATCCCCCGCCCACCACGCACTCCGCGACCAGCCTGGCACCGGCCGTCGCCTCGGCCGGTGCCAGCCCTGCGCCAGCGCCAGGGGCCGGACCCGATCCGGCACCAGCTCGGTCGCCGGAGGATGCTCGGGCGAGCATGTCATCCCTGCGTGCCGGAACACTGCGGGGGAGGCAGGAGGCGACAGTCGCCGTGGGCACTGCCGGATCATCATCGACCCCATCACCGTCCACGTCACCGGAAAACGCCAGCGATCCGGCGTCGACCAGCAGCGAGCACAACCGGAGGCAAGCATGACCGGCCAAACAGGGCAGCTGAGCTGGCTGCTGAACGATCTCATCCGGCGAGTGCCCGAGACCCAGCAGGTTGTCGTCCTGTCTGCTGACGGGCTGCTCCTCGGCTCCTCCGACGGGTTGGCGAGAGAGGACGCGGAGCACCTGTCCGCACTGGCTTCCGGCTTCGCCAGCCTCTCCAGGGGAGCGGGCAGGCACTTCCGCGCGGGGACGGTCCGCCAGACCGTCGTCGAGATGGAGGAGGCGTTCCTGTTCGTCACCCCGGCCGGTAGCGGAGCATGCCTGGCCCTCCTCGCCGACGCGAGCGCCGACATCGGGGTGATCGCATACGAGATGGCCATGCTGGTTACCCGGGTCGGGCAGCATCTCTCGACCGGGTCCAGACCGGCATCGGCATGACCCCAGATCTCGTACCAGCCAAACCGAAGCCACATCCTCAAGGCAGCACATCAATGGACTCCGCGAACTCTGACCAGCCACTGACCAAGAACCCGCCGATGGCGCTGAAGATCCTCGTCGCCGGTGGGTTCGGAGTCGGCAAGACCACCCTCGTCGGCGCGATCAGCGAGATCCTGCCGCTGCAAACGGAAGAACCCATCACCGTCGCCAGCATCGGAGTCGACGACCTGTCCGGAGTCGAGGGGAAGCGGACCACCACGGTTGCGATGGACTTCGGCCGCATCACGCTGGGCGAGGATCTCGTGGTCTACCTCTTCGGCACCCCCGGGCAGGATCGCTTCTGGTTCGTCTGGGACGAGCTGGCGCTGGGTGCCCTCGGCGCCGTCGTCCTCGCCGATACCCGGCGGCTTGAGGACTGTTTCGCGTCAGTCGACTACTTCGAACGCCGGGGAACGCCGTTCCTCGTTGCCGTCAACTGCTTCGAGGGATCCCAGCGATTCAGTCCCGACGCTGTCCGGACCGCGCTTGACCTGGCTTGCCATGTGCCGATTGTGCTGTGTGACGCGAGGAACCGGCAATCGGTCAAGA
>JAFGOK010000423.1 GCA_016926535.1 Micromonosporaceae bacterium
CATCGCCTGGTAGGAGGTCTCACCCTTCTCCACCACGGTGCGTTTGATGAGGAAGACCTGCTTGACGTGGGGAAAGCTCAGACCTGCCGGGGCGGGCAGGACCTGGATGGTGCGGATCTCGACTCGGCCCCGGTCGCGGTCCTCGGTACGGGCGGTCACCGGCACGGCCTTCCAGTCCAGGCCGTCGAGTTGGCGGTGCAGGGTGGGCTGGTTGTCCAGGGCTGGAAAGACGAAGTGCGCGTTTTTGCCCTTGCGTAGGAACCGGGCGTTGGCGCGTTGCGTCTGCATGGCATCCCCCGTCACCACAACTCCGGCCAGCGGCAACGGTTCCAGCAGGGGGATGAACGCGGTGATCTCGTTGCTCTTCTCGGCGACCTGCCGCTGGGCCAGGACGCTGCCGGTGTGGGTGATGGCCGCGACCAGGTGCGGGGCTCGGGTATCGGCGGTCCGGGCACCCCGGGTGGTCTTGCCGTCCACGGCCAGAGCTGGGCGTGGGGGCCGATGGCGGCCTTCGACGCTGCGGCGGGCTCGCCGCTGGCCAGCGGCTTTCGCCCGGCGGCGGGCCTTGGCGCCTTTGGGCGGTCTCCGGCCGGTCCGGGACTTGGCCGCGGCCGCCAGCAGGCATCGGTGTGCCACTTCCGGACGGTTTTCTCGTCCGGGCCCTGGTAGCGGCCGGTTCTCGGATCTTGGCGGGCGCCCAGGGTCGTGAGCGTCTTCTGTTTGGCGCCAGCGATCCACTGGCCTATGGCGTAGAACGAGCGACTGCCGGCCAGGACCGCTGCGACGGCCAGGGCCAGGACGGTCGGTGCCGGGTGGCGGATTCCTCGCGCGTCGCGCGGATCGGGGACCCGCGACAGGGCGGTCAGCAATAGGTCTTGACTGATATGGCCCAACTTCAGAGGGTGCTGCGGCACGCCTGGCTGGTCACGGACGTAGTCAATCAGCGAAGATGGTGACGCGGGCACGGTACCCCTCATGATCGGTTGGCGTAGAGAACCACCAGATCATCGGGTCCGTGCCCGTCTGTCAAGTTCAATCACCAGCGTCACCAAAAGTCACACAGCAGGCACTCTGCGATTTTGCCGTGCCCGTGCGCGTCCGCTGGGGCGCCAACAACAGTGCGCGGCGCGCCGACACCCACGTGGTGACAGACTTCCTTTGTGCGCTTGACCGACGTAGATGGCTACGGGCTTGAACTGCGCGTGAGTGGCTACCAGTTCCCGGATGCCGAAGATCTCCGGCAGCGGCGCAGTTGGCATCAGGTCACGGGGACGGCATGGTGCGCCGACAGATCATGGAGCTTCCGGTACCCGGCGCTGACCTGCAGCGATTCGCCGGCCATCTCGGCATGGCTTCGTGCCGTCGCTGACGCTTGTGTCTCGGCGGGTACCGCGTCGGCCGATCGCCCTCTGTCCGACTCGGCATTGACGTTCACGGAACCGAACCTGGCCTTCGCCGTGGCGGAGTACCGACGGCCGGAGGCTGTCGTCGTTCGGATCGGCTTGGATCTGGAGTACAGCCCGCCCTGGCGCAGGCATCACCAGGCCGGCGACCCTTTCGTGCTGACCTGTCTGGTAGGACGCCAGGATCTGCTCGACGCCGCTGCCGCCTGGGATGAGGAGATCGCACCGTTTCCCGCGTGACTGGCCATCAACCGCGCTGCGCACTGACTGTCACGGTTGGCGTGGACAGCGAACCTCGCGCAGCGGCAGAAGGGTGTGGGTTGGTGAGCTGGTGGCCTGCTCACTCATCGGTCACGCGGTGCAGAATCGTCGGGTGACCATCGATCGAGAGCTGGCGGTACGGCTGGACCGGGTGGCGGCGAAACTCGCCACCGCAGCGGGGCGTCCCGGCAAGCCGATGATGTTCGGCGCGACGGCTCACGGTTTCGAACTGGGTCCACCCCTGACCGACAACGAGGTGACTGCATTCGAGCGGGAGCACCGGATCGCACTGCCGGAGGACTACCGAGGGTTCATCACCACAGTCGGTCACGGCGGACCGGGGCGGTGGGGAGGAGCCGGACCGTACTACGGCCTGCATTCCGTGCAGGACTGGAACATGGGCCTCTGGGGCATGTCCGGCGCAGACACCCTGGCCACACCGTTCCCGGCGGAGCCCGGACACGTCTACCAGGATTGGCTTTTCGAAGTTGCTCCAGGCGATGACGACGAGCCATACACCGGAACGCTGACGCTCAGCGATCAGGGCTGCGGCTACCTGTCCCTGCTTGTTGTGAGCGGAGCCGCCCGTGGACGTGTCGTCGACACCGGCGAGGCACCAACCGGGCCGAACTTCACTCCCGACGCGGACTTTCTCGGCTGGTACGAGCGCTGGTTGGACGCCGTGCTGGGCGGCGCGACCCACTTTCGGTGAGCGCCAAGTCGATGGGAGCACATCACCCCGGATTGTCACGATCCGTGAACAGTGCATCTGCGGCATGTGCGGATGGTGTCCGCGACGCCCTGCGGGCGTTGGCTTGGCTCGCTGCGCTCGCCTCCGCCCTGCCGGTGCTTCTTTACGCGGCGCTTCGCATGACCTTCCACCCCGGGTTCACGGGCTGTGACCAGCACTGGCATCGGTCAACATCCCGGCTGCGGCAAAGTCGCGCGTCTCGTTCCAGATCCATACGTCGACGGCTATCACTTATCGCTGAAGGGTCGCGCTCCGTATAGCTATACGCGTCGCCAGCTTCGGGGCGGCTGGCGAAGCCGGAGGCAAATAATGCCTAGCTCTGCGCCGATGATGAGCTGGAGTTCTGAGGTGGCGACAGCAGCGACCGCAGCAGTTGTCTCGATACACCCGGGTGCAGCAGCGTTGCCGGTGGCCGCGTCCCATACCCGCACCGTGCGGTCGGTGCTGCCGGAGACGATCACGTCCCGGCCCTCGACCCTCCCAAGCGCCA
>JAFGOK010000065.1 GCA_016926535.1 Micromonosporaceae bacterium
CCGATCGGTCAAGCGGACACCAGAGGCATCAACACCAACAGCCACACCCGCAACCATACCAATAATCAGTCTAAGTTAACGGCATTGAGCCTGGGCTGGGCCAGGACACCATCGAGTGCCGAGATGAAACGACTGGCCAGCGTCGGCTTTGGAACTGCTGGCGAAACGAGGAGGTACACCCCATCGCCCCGGTCCTCCAACACGCAGGTGTCCCATCTGATGCCGGCGCGGGCAAACGCCACCATCAACGCGTCGTACAGGTCGTGGCGCATGTGGGTTTTCTGGACGCCGTCCCGCTGCCCGGAGCTCTCGACATCGACGACCAGTATTGACCTGTACGTGGGTTGGTTGGGCATGAGTGATGGCCGCCCTTCACGATGGATGTTGATGGTTTAACGATCGCTCGTGGCTGAGGTTCCGCAGGACTTCCGGGCGCAAGACCGTGATTCTCTGCCGCTGCGTCGCAATTGCCTGCTCGTCGCGCAGGACGCGTAAGGCTCGGGCGACGGCTTCGCGAGACGCGCCGATGGCACCGGCGAGCTCCGTCTGGGACAGTGCGATGGTGATCACCGTATTCCGGCCAGCCGTCGTCGCGGCCTTGACGGGATGGTCTGCCAGCTCAAGGAGCAGCCTGGCGATTCGTCCGATTACCCCGAGCGATCCGAACTCCATCCGGCGCCGGTCGGACTCCCTCAGCCGGTAGACCAGGCTAGTGAGCAGGTCGAGCGCCAGATCGGGCTCGGTGCGCAGGTAGGCGCGGAATCTGGGCCCCCGGATGAGGACACTGTCGACCTCGGTCAGGGCGACGACGCTCGCGGAGCGAGGGGAGCGGTCGAACGCGGCGAACTCGCCAAGGACCTCACCGCTGGAGCGGAGAGCGAGCACCGTCTGGTACCCCGACTCCGCCGTCGTGAACACCTTGACCATGCCGTTGAGAACGACAATGACGTGATCGGACCGGTCTCCCTCACGGAACAGCAGCGCGTCGGGCGGGTACCGTCGGCGGGTTCCGAGGGCATACAGCGCTGCGAGACGTGCGTTGTCGAGCCGCCATTCACAAGGATCCATGCTGCCCAACGTTCTGTGTTCAGGATGATTGAAGATCGTTCAGAGCTGCGATGTTCCGGAGGAGGACACTCCGTCTCCGGGTGCTGATCCACCCGGATCCGCGCCACTCCGCGAGGATTCGTCCGATCGTTCGGCGGGAGGTGAACGCGAGACCGGCTAGGTCGTCCTGCGACAGCGGCAGGCCGATCCGGACACCGTCCTCCTCCGGGGTGCCGTACCGGTTGCCCAGGCGCAGGAGCGTGCTGGCGAGACGTTGCGGGACGGAGGCCGCGCCGACGGTTGCAAGCGACCGGTCGGATTCTCGTAGCCGGCTTGACAGGATCCTCGACACCGCCTGGTCGACCACGGGACGGCTGCGCCGAAACGCGGCGAACCGCGCTGCCGGAACGACGAGAGCGGTGACATCTGTCAGCGCGTACACCGTCGCCGATCTGGGACCGCCGTCCATACTTGCCAGCTCTCCCAGGAGCTCTCCCTCATCCCGGAGGGCCAGCACCGTGCGATAGCCGTCTCTTGTTACCGAAACCACTTTGACGCAGCCGGTCTGTACGACGAAGACGGCGTCGGATCGTTCGTTCTGGTGCACGATGGTGGAGTCGGCGGGGAAGAATCTCGTCCGGCCGATCCGGCGCAACTCCTCGCGGTCCCCGGGAGACAGGGTTGCCCAGAATGGGCCAACCCGATCACGCGATTGATACATGGTGTGCCCCTTATCCGCCCTGGGGCGCCGTCTGCCTTGGTCATCGAGCTTGGACTGGATTGTATCGACGGGATGCTTGCGTACTGACCCTATCGATTGAAATTTGAACCGTGTGTAGCAGAATGCCTACTTGACGACGGCTTGGAAAGGCTCAATAGTGTCAAACCGCCCGCTGGCGAGGGGAGGGCATCATGTCGCAGAGAGGTTCACGAAGTACCTACAAGATCCGGGCTCGGCTGACCATCCGCTCCCAGCGGCT
This sequence comes from Micromonosporaceae bacterium, assembly GCA_016926535.1. Classification (GTDB taxonomy): domain Bacteria; phylum Actinomycetota; class Actinomycetes; order Mycobacteriales; family Micromonosporaceae; genus JABDRL01. The sequence goes on from JAFGOK010000065.1 coordinate 2,028, forward strand.
GTCGCCCCACGATGAGTTGGCAGTCGCGTTGCATACGATCGATGACTTCGCCCGATCGATTCAGGGCGCGGACGCCAAGGCCGGAGTACTCGCGGCGGTCCTGTGCCTCGTGGTCGGAGGTGCCGCCAGCGACCTCGGGGGTCGAGGGCTTCCATTGCTGGGAGCGGTCCATCTGGCCGGGATACCAGCGGCGGTCTACTTCGTCTTCGTTGCCAGCCTTATCGTCGCTGGAATAGGGCTCAGCCTGACCCAACTGCCCAGGCTGAACGCGACAGTGGAGAGGAATGTGCGCGCGTGCCGCCTGGCTTTTCCGGAGGTCGCTCGTCATGGCTGCCGGCAGACGGTTCCGACCGCTGCTCAGTTGCGTGATGAGGCGTGGGATCAGGCTGAAGTGCTTGCCGTGATCGCACTGCGCAAGTTCCAGCATCTTCGCATCGCGTTGTTTGCGACCGGCGTCTGCGTTGCGGCATTTCTGTCATGGATGATCATGTCAGGTGCTCCTGGGTGAAGGGAACAACTCCGGCAGGCACCCATCGCCGGTCGATCTGGTCATCGGGGGAACCCCGTACTGGCTGGGTATCGAAACATCCATCGAGGGGCGGAGGCCGATGCCGGGCTGTCCCCGCTACGGTGGATTTCGTGGCCGGCGCTGACGCGATTGACCATACTGGTCCGAACGCCGGCGGAAATGGGAGCCGTTCGATGAGCCGCCTCGCCCGCCCTCGTGACGACCGCTGGATCGCTGGGGTGTGTTCTGGTCTCGGACGCCGTTTCGGCGTTTCCCCAACGACAATGCGACTAGTCTTCATACTGTCGTGCCTGCTGCCAGGTCCGCAGTTCTTCATTTACATCGTGCTGTGGGTGCTGATTCCCAACGAGGCGTAGCCGCTAGTTGGGCAGCAGAGCGAGTCGCTCGTCGAGATCCCGAACCGCCTGCGTGTCCTCCCACCGCCGTACCTGCCGCCGGAACGCGCGCAGGCGAACGTTCGCCGTCGCGTAGCCCGCGTGGGTGAGGTGCGAGACGCTGGCAGAGGCGAGCGTGCAGGCGTGCTCGACGTCCGTGTCGGTTCCGGTGACGTAGGCACTGGCGATATCGGTGAGGAACACGGCACGCTGCTTGACGGCGGTGGCCGGCAGGCCATCGACCGCTTGGGCCAGCGCTGCGCGGGCGTCGGTGATACGGCCGGCCTTCATGAGGGTGTATCCCCGGAAACCGGAGAACCGGGCTCTGGAGTAGTAGTCAAACCATGGCGGGCTCGGCTCGGCTCCGCGCTGGTCGAGGAGCCGCTGCGCCGCATCGAGGGCGTGCAGGCTCGCCGTGCGGTTCACAGTGGACAACAGCTCCGCCTCGACCGCGCGGATCCACGAGTGCAGCAGCGAGGTCCCGATGCACTCGGCGTTGTCTGCGGCGGCGTGCAGATAGTCGAGGGCCGCCGAGGTGTTGCCGTCTCCGGCTGGGATGTAGGCCAGATGCCCGAGGGCTGCGGTGACCAGTGCGTGATCTGCGGCCTGCGAGGCTGCCTCGTGAGCCAGATGGAAGTATCCCCGGGCGGTCACCGGATCCCGGATGTCGAAGAACGCCAGGCGGCCGGCGAGCGTCCCGATCTCGCTGCGGTTGCGGAGGACCCTGGTCCGGTCCGGTCCGGATCCGACCCGGTGAAGCACGTCAATGGTCGTGTCAAGGTGGTTGTGCGCCAATGCGAGCAGGTCGCGCGGGGAGTTGGCGTTGTGGTAGAGGCTGCGGTAGATCTCGGCGGTACGTTCGAGGCGCGTGGCCTCATCGGTTGCCGCGGTTCCGTGCGCCGGAGCGGCCACGGCAAGTGGTGTTACCGCGAGGGCCTTGAGTGCGGTCCGGCGGCGCATGTCGTCATTCCCGTCTGGTGGGCTGGCCGGCCGCGTTGCCGACCGGCGGTAGATCTCGACCAGTTCGCCGGCCAGACCGAGGGCCTTGTCGCAGGTCTTCGCCAGCTCGAATGACCCGGGCTTCTCTCCCCGCTCGACTTGGCCGAGATAGGTGAAGTCGTAGCGGGCGAGTACCTGCAGATTGCGGAGGGACAATCCCCGGCTGAGCCTGGACCGGCGCAGCGCTTGCCCGAATGTCTCGTCAGTCATCGGACCCCCTGCCCCAGTCGGGGTTGCCACAGTCAACCACCCGGCCGCCACGCTGGTCGGAAACATAACCGTCACATGTCGATGTGAGAAGGCAGAAACGGGCGTTACACCCGTTCGGGTGGCCGACCGTAGGCCGTAGGCCAACAGCGGGCCAACACTTGGCCCACGGAAACCACCTTCTGTTAGCCGTTGGGTTTCGGGCAGGCTGAAGGCGCGGGAGGCAGTTGGCTGAAACAGCCACGGAGTACCGCGTGGCGTGGCACCGGGGTGGGTGCAGGAAGCGATGCCCCCGAATCCCCTGCGGGCGGACGCGATAATAGCCCGCCCACCTCGGTGCCCATCAACGATCTGGATCGGCACATCCTGCCGGGC
>JAFGOK010000066.1 GCA_016926535.1 Micromonosporaceae bacterium
AACCTGGAGTCGTTGGCGGCCTGGGCGTGCAGGCCGGTGTCTGCCAGCCCGCGAGCGGCATCGCGCCTGGCCCGCCAGTGCGGATCCGATCCATCGACCCAGGTGTAGACCGCATCGATCGGAAACGTGATCTCGTCGAGCAGGGTGCCAACGCATTCCGGGCGGGTCGGATAGGTCCTGGTGCTGCCCGGCAGGGGGGTCCGCACGAAGGCCGATTCATCCAGCAGGACCGTCGGCCCGTCCGGCTGCACCTCATCGGCGGCCCGGTTGGGGCGTGGTGCGACGAGCATCCCATCGACCTTCGACCACATCTCGAGGTCGCAGCCGTACTCCGGCCCCAGCACCAGCAGTCTCGCAGGGTCGCAGTAGAAGCGCACCAACCGCACCACCGACGCCCGGCGCACCATCGTGGCACCGCGCCGGGCCGGCCACAATCCGTCCAGGAGATCGGTGACGTCGTGCACGATCCTCGCCAGATACCCGGGAGTGTCGCGGCAGGCGGCAGCCAGGGCGTCGAGGGCCACCGATCGATGGACGGCGTCAATCGCCACCACCGACCGCCGGTCGTCGTACCCGCGAACGCAGAAGAACGGTAGGTCCGCAGCCGTCAGCGTCCGCAGGACGACGTCGAGCGTCTCCCTGCGCGCGGCGGTCGGGCTCGCCTCAGGACGCACGAGCGCGACCCGGAACCGTCCCTCCGCCCGGACCAGACAGTGCTCCGGGTTGCGCAGCAGCCGGCGGTGGCGCAGGCTGGCCAGCCCACCGACCACGGCCTCCACCAGCCGGCGGCTCGCGCCTCCGTAGGCCAGCCTCCGCGCGACCGCCGCCTTCATTCCCGGTGGCATGGTCTGCCGGACTGCCAGCCGCCAGCGCAGCGGCACGATCCTCTGGTAGACCCGGAGCGTCACCGACCGGTGCTGCGGCTGGGCCTTGGGCGTCGTCGCTGTGCTCATCCCTGTGCCCTTCTGTCCGCCGTTGCCGCCGTCTCGGAAGCGCTCACCGTGCCGGGCCGTCGCTGGGCCGGGCAGCTGACCCCCGGCCTGTCCTCGAACGCCGCCAGCCAGCCGGCGGCCAGCTGGGGCTCCAGGTCCCGCCGCGCGGCGACCATCCCGCGCAGCCCCTGGACGGCGAACAGCGCGAGCAGGTAACCGGTGAACACCACGGCTCCAGTCTCCGCTACGCCCGCCACCGCCATGATCACTATGATCAGCACCCGCCCGTCCCAGCCGAAGGCCAGCTCACGCACCCGCAGCGGGGACGAGCGCTTGTCCAGCCGGCCAGCGAGATCGTAGTGGTACAGCACGATGGCGAACAGCAGGGCGAACACCACCGGCCGCGGCACGCCATCCTGCCGGCAGGCGGCGAGCACGAGCAGGTACTCCGCCGCCCGCAGGGCTGCCGGAACCAGCCAGTCCAGGGGGCCGGTGTGCGGGTTGCGGCCGGTCAGTACCCCTGCGAGGACCAGCAGCGCGGCTAGGACCACGAGGGCGAGGTGATCGCCAGGTCCCATCCCGGGCAGTCCCCAGCTGAGCAGGTCGTTGAGCAGCACCGCTGCGGTGGCCCCCCCGATGGCCACGATCGGGAGCAGGGGGGGCAACTGGCCGCCCACGAGCCCGGTCAGCCACCGGACGATCGGCCCGTCGTCGCGATGGATCGCCATCGGGTGCTCGCTGAGCGTCGCCACCCGCATGGACCTGGTCCGCAGGATGCGCCCGGTCAGCGTGTAGCCCAGGGCGATCGTCGCCCAGCCGAGGATGCAGGCGAAGGTGACCCTGGCATCGAAGAGCGCCGCGGTCACCATGATGACCGCCCACCGCTCCCCGATGGGGAAGACGATGGTGCGCTTGAACCAGTACGCCAGCGAGCCCCGCCGCGACTGCATGCGATCGGACAGCTGGGCCAGCGTCCCGCCGATCCGGTCGGTCAGCGTGCCCGCAGCACCCCCGGGAACGGCTGGGTGGTCGCGGGCGTCCAGGGGGGCACGCTGCCGCTGGACGACTGCGGAGTCCTGCAAGGCCCCGTACCAGGTGTCGGTCATGTGCCGCACGGTCTGGAGCACGACGGCGGCCAGGGCGTAGATCCACAGGTTGCCCAGCCCCACCCGCCCGGCCCCGAGGGCGAGCCCGCCGTAGACCAGGTATTCCTTGCTGCGGTCCGCCATGGTGTCCAGCCACCCGCCGAACGGCGAGTAGTGCAGGGTGTACCGGGCGAGCTGCCCGTCAACACAGTCGCAGAGGAATCCGACGTACAGGAGGGCGGCGCCCAGGATCAGCATGGGGCGCGTCCCCAGGGCGAAGGCGGTCGCCGACAGGGCCGCGAAGCCGATCGAGATCCAGGTGACGGTGTTCGGGGTCAGGCCCAGGCGGGCGGCCAGCCGGACGACCCGGGGCGAGTAGGAGCTGACGAAGAAGGTCGTGAAGAGGTCGTCGTGCTCCTTGACCGCCAGCCGCAGGCGCGTGGCTGGCTCGTCCACGGCCGCCAGCGCGCGCTCCGCCTCGGTGACCGCCGCCGGGCTGGTCACCCTCATCGAGATCAGTTGGCGGACCCGGTGGGCGCCGACCGAGGTGCCGCCGCGGACCAGGGCGAGCAGCAGCACCCCGGTCGTCCCGGCGGAGCCGGCCAGCGCTTCCAGCCCGACCGGGCTGGTGGGCGCGAAATCGGCCAGGTCATCGCAGGCCCTGGCCAGGGCTTCCAGGTCACCGGAGCCGATCTTGATAAGGCCGCCGAAGGTGCCGCTGGCCCCGGTCGCCCGGTGCCAGGTGCTGCCGACGGCGGTGATCCGCCCGCGCTCGCAGCGCACCGCTGGCTGGTTGCCAGCGCCCTGGTCACCGGCGTCCTGGTCACTGGCATCCTGGCCACCGGCATCCTGGCTGCCGACCAGCCCGACCGTCGACCGGACCCGCGGGGAGAGCACGGGCAGCAGGGCACCGTCGTGCGCGACGAGGTCCGCCGCGGCCACGATCAGCGAGCCTGTGACAGTCCGCGCCGCCTCGGCGATCAGGGCGAGGTCACTGGCGGGGTCCGCGCTCTCGATGACCGCGATCCCGCGCTCGCGAAATGCCGCGGCATCGGCCGGGCGGGTGACCACCCGGAGCTCCTCGACCTTCCCGAGCGTCCGGAGCTGACCGAGGACTCGGTCAATGACCACGCCCTGGCCGCCGAGGGGCAGCAGCCCGGTCGGAGTCCCGTCCGGCGACCACTCGGTGGCGAAGACCAGCGCACCACTCATCCGGTCACCGCCGAGTTGTACGCGGCGAGGGCTTCCCGGATCGGCCCATCGGTATGGAGCACCCCGGCGTTGATGTACAGCCCCCTGGAACAGAACCGGGTGAGGTCGCTGTCGCTGTGCGACACCAGGACCAGGGTGCGGCCTTCCTTGAGCATCCGGTCGATGACCGTGTAGCACTTGGTGCGGAAGGCCCGGTCCCCGACGGCCAGGACCTCGTCGACCAGCAGGATCGGGTGGGTGAGCTGGGCGATGACCGAGAAGCCCAGCCGCACCTTCATGCCAGAGGAGTAGTGGCGCAGCGGGGTGTCGACGAATTTGTCCACCTCGGCGAAGGAGATGATTTCGTCGAACTTCGACTTGATCTGTGATCGACTCAGACCGTGCAGGGAGCCGAGGAGCTGCACGTTCTCCCGCCCGGTGAGATCGTCGGCAAAGCCGGCGCTCAGTTGCAGCAGCGGCGCGACCCGGCCGTAGCAGGCGACGCTGCCCTCGTCCGGGTGAAGGACCCCTGCGATGAGTTTGAGCAGGGTGCTCTTGCCAGTACCATTGCGGCCGATGACGCCGACGGCCTCGCCCTCGTGGATCTGGAAGGTCAGGTGCCGCAGCGGCCAGAAGTGGTCCGCCGTTGACGGCTGGCGCCCGCCCCGGTAGATGAACATCTCGCGCAGCCGCAGCTTGCGGCGACGGTTGCGGATGAACTGGACGCCCAGGTCATTCGCTTCGATGATCGGTGTGCCCATCACAACTCCTTGAGCACGGCTGGTTCCAGCCGCCGGAAGGTCCACCAGCCGAGGGCCAGGACGCCAAAGCAACCAAAGGCGGAAACACCGAGCAGCGACAGCGACGGCATTTCCTCTGGGAAGAACATCGCGTGGTACAGCTGGAAGATGCCGACCAGGGGGTTGGCCAGATAGATGTTCTTCACCCATTCCGGAGCCCCGGACTCGGTCACCTTGGCCAGCGGGTAGAGGATCGGCGTGGCGTAGAAGAGCATGCGCTGCACCAACCGCACCATCCGGGCGACGTCGCGCATCATGACCGTCAGCGGGGCGAGGATCAGCGCGATCCCGACGAGCAGCGCCATCTGCATGACCACGGCCAGGGGCATTGCCAGCCAGGACAGCCCGAAGTGTCCCGAGTAGATGAGCGCGAAGACGGCCAGCACCGGCAGGCCGGCGACGAACTCGGCGAAGCGTCCCAGCACTCGACCGATGGGGAACAGCTCCCTCGGCACCTTCATCGTCGTGATCAGCCGGGATTGGGAGGTCAGGGCGTTGGCGGACTCCGACATCGAGGAGTTCGCCCACATCCAGGGGAACAGCCCGCAGATCAGGAACAGCGGGTACGCCCCGCCACCAACCCCGATCTTGGTGGTGTACAGCACGCCGAAGACAAACCAGTAGATCAGCGCAAGGACCAGTGGCTCGACGAGGGACCAGATGTACCCGAGGAAGGACTGCTGATACTTCAGCGTGAGGTCCCGTCGCACGAGCAGCCACAGCACGTCCCGATGTCGCCACACAGTCGTGGTCGACCGCGGTTTCACAGACGGCCTCCCTTCGTCACGGCCTCGATGAATGCCTCGGTGTTGCGCCGAATGGCTGGTTCATCAAGTGCAAGGTGTTCGATGATGGTGTATCTGCCGGGCCGGGTTTCCGGCGCCAGCGCAACTGCCGCGGCGAACTGATCGGTCGACAGACCAAGATCACTGGGTACGCGTGGCAAATCACGGTGCGTGAAGGTCGAGACCAGGTCCGGGAACTGGGCCAGGCCGCGCAGCCAGGCGCAGAACAGCGTCCCGACGCCGACCTGCTCTCCGTGCGTTCCTGCCCCTGGGTACAGCCGGGTGATGGCATGGGAAATCTCGTGGCAGCCGCCGCTGCACGGCCGGCTGGAGCCGGCGACCGCCATGGCGACCCCGCCGAGCAGCAGGGCATTGGCGAGGGTGACGATGAACGACTCTTCCGTCGTCTCGGCCGGGTGAAACAGCACCGCCTCAGCACCGGTACGGGCCAGCGCGACGGCCAGCCCGTCGATGGGTTCCCCGGTGGTCTGATGGGCCAGCTCCCAGTCGGCGACGGCGGAGAGGTTGCTCAACGCGTCGCCGATCCCTGACCGGAGCTGGCGGGGAGGGCTCTTCCGGACGAAATCGGTGTCGACGAGGGCCAGCGCCGGCATGCGGGCCCCGCAGGAGACGGAGACGCCGTCCCGGTCGAGCACGCTCACCGGCGAAGCGAAACCGTCGTGGGCCAGGCTGGTGGCGACGGCGACCATGGGGAGGTCCTGCTGGGCAGCGGCGTACTTCACGGTATCGATGACCCTGCCGCCACCGATCCCGATGACGATCTCGCAGCCACAGGCGCGCAACCGCTCTCTGAGGCTGGCGGCGTCGTCGAACCGGCCAGCGGCGACCAGCATGATCTCGGCCCCGGCGATACTCTGGCGGATGAGCGGCTCGATGGAGGCTCCGACCCCGTGACCGAGCACCACGGCGGTCCGCCCGCCCGTTCGGAGACCGTGCCCCTGGAGGATGGCGGGCAGCCTGCTGACGACGCCCGGACCGACTTCGACGGCGAGCGCCGCGGGCACGGTCTGTGGGGTCAGCAGCGGCATGCCATCGTCCGGGCCAGGACGAGATCGGCCTCGGTGTCGACCTCGATCCATTCCACTGATCCCAGACCAGCGGCTCCAACCTCACGATCGTCGTCGATCAGGAGCTGGAAGGCATCCTCGTAGAACAGCTGGCGGTTGCGCCGCCAGGTCGCCTCAAGGGCGGCCGTGAGATCACTCGCGATCGCCGGCTCCACGAGGGCGACGCCGATGTACTCCCCTGCCGCCTCGGCCAGCGGCAGTTGCTTGGTGATCTTCCGAACCCGCCGGGCGCCGTCGACCGTCACCTTCATCGACTCCTCGGTGACCTCGCGAAGCTCGTCGACGGCGAGCAGGAGCGCCGGGCCGCGCCGGGCCAGCAGCGCACGCTCGACGGCGACCGGGTGCAGGGTGTCCCCGTTGACCAGCAGGGCACCGCCAGCGAGCACCTCCCTGGCCAGCCACAGCGAGTAGGCGTTGTTCCAGGCGGGTTGATCATTCATGATCAGATCGATCGCCAGGCCGTACCGCGCTTCCAGGGCTGGCACGGCGGCGGCGATGGCCTCGGCCCGATGGCCGACGACGATGGAGACCTGGCTGAGGTCGACGGCCCGGAGGTTTCGCAGGATGACCTCAAGAATGGTCAGCTCCCCCAGTATGGGGACGAGCGTTTTTGGAACTTCCTGCGTATGTGGCATGAGCCGAACCCCGGCACCAGCGGCCAGGATCAGTCCTTTCACGCGATCGCCTTCCCCGGTCCTGGGTGTGACCACAATTCGCGACCTCGCCATATCCCACCGGTGACCTGGCCCGCAGGCATTGTCATTGGCATGGTGTGGCTCGCCGCGCCGCGGCTCGTGACGCTAAACAAGCGCAGATAGTACATAGCTTGGTCCGCACTTGGCGAATGGCATTCGCACCCCTTTTCTGCTATGTCCATTCTGAGGTGATACGTTATTATTAAGTTGCTTACAGCAATTAATACTCTTAATAACCCATTGATGCCGCCAAAAAACCTCAATCGTGATTCGCAGCGCCAGGCAGCCCGGAAGGTCGCCCGAGGTCGCCCCAAGTCGCCCCAATCGCCGCGGGGAGCCGGGATCAGATCGTCACAGAGGCGTCCGCCCGGAAGGAAACCCTGACGGCGGCCTGCAATGCCGCCCCTATCACCCGGGAATGAAAAAGAGCGATGGCCGGCATTGCGGGCCGAATACCGCCATGATGACCCCGCTCCCAACGAATTCGTATCGCATATTCGCAATCCTGCCGTCACGATACGCATACCCAGGACTCCGGCAGGACCGGGCGGGCTCTGGTGCGGCAGCGGCGTCACTTCCGAATCAGAAACGGGAAGGGTTCGCTGACCTTACTTCCCAGCCGGGCCACCACCTCGTAGCTCGCTGGCTCCGCCGGGGTCGACGAGAGCTTGCACATATCAGGAGCAAGGGTATGGGTGTTCCACTGGAGGGTGAACCGCACCCCGACCCCGGCGCCGAAGGTCCGCACGTCCGAGGTCCGGCTCGTCGAGCAGCGATCCGAGGACCAGACCAGCGTCTCGTCCCGTTGCACCCGCAACTCCTGCTGGCCGGAGCCGATGTCCCGGGAACACTCGTGGCCGGAGGTGTTGACCACCGTCAGACTCAGGCTGACGGTGCCACCATAGACCGCTGGCGTCGGTTCCGCCGCGGCCAGCAGGCTCACGTCAGCGTCCGAGCACGTCGGGACCGCCGAGCGAGGCTGGACGGGGTCCTTCCCACCCCCGGTCGCGGGAGCTGGTTGGTCGCCAGGCCCCACCGATTCTGCCGAGGGCAGCGGATCCTCACCCCCGATGACCGAGGCGGACAGGGTCGGGGGTGGGGCGACCAGGGAGGTGCTGGACGTCGGGTCCGGCAGGCCAGGAGACGGGGACCGCTCCGCGCTCGGCGGCGCCTCATCCCCCGAGGCGCAACGCACCACCACGAATGTGATCAGGAGCAGCAGAACGCCCAGGACGGCAGCACGCCGTCGCCAGTACACCACCGACGGGAGGGGCCCAACGGTCAGCCGCATGGTTGCACCACCGTACTCGCTGCCCTGGCGGATCTCACAGCGGCCATCCCCTATCGCCAGCCGTACTGGGCGCGCAGGGTCCGGGCCACCACCTCGAAGCGTTGCCGGTCGAGCACGGCTCCCTCCCTGCGGATACCGTCCTCGGTCATGCGCAGCACCCGGTCGAGGCGCACCCAGCTCGGCCTGGCCTCGCGATCCCACGTCCCCGCGCCGAGGGCGAACCAGTGGGGCTGGCCGTCGCGCTGCCGCTGGCTCGACAGCATCAGCCCGAGCAGGCCCGTGCGGTCCCGCCCGACGACGAGCACCGGCCGGTCCTTGCCCTGGGCCGGCTGGTCCTCGTAGGCGACCCAGGTCCAGACGATCTCACCGGGATCGGCCCGCCCGTCGGGCTCCGGGGCGTAGACCAGGTGCCGCCCGGGCGGTGGGGCCGGGCGGCACCGATGATCATGTGGAACGGTGGTCCCGGATGGAACGGTGGTCCCGGAGCGGCGGAGGCCACGTATGATCTTGGGAACGCCTCGCACCGTCGCCCTGCCGAGTGCCGCTGCCAGACCGGTCAATCGACTCGCCATGGGCGCACACCATACTGGGCGTCGATCTCAGCCTCGACGTCTGGTCTCCAGCGGCCACTGGGTGCTGACGGTCTTCTGGATTCCCTTGCGGTCGTAGTAGCGCTGAAGATCCTCGGCGTCGCGGGCAAACCAGCCGATCTGCGCCTGATGGAGATCGGGCGGGGTCATCGAGGCGATCCGCTCGTGCCGGGCCGCGATGGCCCTGGCCAGCGCGAGGGTCGCGGTCGCATCCGCGTCCGCCGTGTGCGCATTGACCAGCGGGATCTGGTAGTACGCACACAGGTCAGCCAGGGTCTTCTTGCCCCACCAGTGGGGCTCAACCTGCTTGTGCAGGATGAACGGGTCGATGACGGCGACGCGGGACCAATCGACCGGAGGCAGGGCGTGGCGGGCCAACTCCGAGCGGAGCACGGTCATGTCGTACGAGGCGAAGAAGGCCACCAGCGGGATCCCGGCGGCGATGAGTCCGTTGACGGCCTCGCCGATCTCGGCGAGCGCCTCGACCGCCGGGCGACCATCCCGGCGCACGTCGGCATCGGTGAGGTGGTGGCGGGCGGTGGCGTCCGCCGGGATCGGCACCCCCGGGTCGATCAGCCAGGTCCGCGCCGTACCGTCCACATCGCACAGCGCTGCGGAGACCATGCGGGCTTCCAGCGGATCCGGCAGCGTCGTCTCCACGTCGAAGGCGACCATGCGGCCGTCGTGCCATCCACTGTGGCTACCCGCGGGAGGCGCGAGGCGCACCGGGACGCACTCGTTGTGGTAGGTCCGCCAGGTCCCGTTCTCGTTGACCCGCTGACCGCCCTGGGCCGGAACCCTGGCCCGGCAGGCCGCGCAGGTACCCGCGTACTGATTGATCATCCAAGATCTCCAAACCCGAGCGTCACGTGCGGCAAGCCGCGAGTGCAACGGTGAGCCTAACCTGCAACCCCGCCCGGAGCCCGCCCGGAGCCCGCCCGGAGCCCGCCCGGAGCCCGTCCGGAGCCCGCCCGGAGCCCGCCCGGAGCCCGCCCGGAGCCCCACGTACGGAGGAATGGCGGGCCACTGAATGCCCGTTGCACTTTGGGGGTTGCACCCTTTGTGTTCCCCCGAAAGGCCATCGGCCTTGCCGACCCGCAGCGAGCAATTACGCTGAGATCGTGGTGATAGCGGTCACGAATGCAAGTATTCCTCAGGCCGGGGTGACCGCTGAGACTGGTCAACCAGGCAATACCACCGAGCGTTGGGTCCGCGTTGGACGCTCCAGGGAACCGACCGCTCACACCGCCGGGGCGGCCGCGACTCGCCAGGCCCTCCGTGGGCCAGATCCCAAGCTCCTCATGGTCTTTGCCTCCCTCGGGTACGATCTGACGGACCTGATCGAGAGCATCAGCGAGACTGCGGGGAGCGTCCCGATCATCGGTTGTTCGACCTTCGGTGAGATCGGACCAAGTCCGGTCCTTGGCGGCAGCGTCGTCGTCGTGTGCCTCGGTGGGGGCTTCGCCGTCACGACCGCGCACGCCACCGGACTCGACGCGACGCCCCGCCTGGCCGGTCAAGCCGTGGCCTCCCGGCTGCTGCCCCTGCCGGAGGCCGAGCGCCGACTGGTGATTCTGTTGACCGACGCGACAACGGGTGACCAGCAGGAAATGATTAGAGGTGCATACGGCGTGCTCGGCGCGGCGGTACCGATCCTCGGTGGAGGAACCGGAAACACCGGTTCCATCACCAGCTGCCGACAATTCTACAATAGACATATTTTGCAGGATGCCGTCGTCGCCGCCGCCATCGGAACCGCCGGGGCGGTCGGGCTGTCGGTCTCCCACGGGTGGCGTCACGACGCCGATGCCATGCTGGTGACCGAGAGCGCCGGCCGCGAGATCTTCTCCCTGGACGATCGCCCGGCACTGGACCGCTACCTCGAACGGCATCAGATCCAGCGTGGCGCAGGTCTCAAGGAGGGGGTTGCCGAA
>JAFGOK010000424.1 GCA_016926535.1 Micromonosporaceae bacterium
ACGTCCTCCCCCGGGGCTCCGACGACCAGCAACGAGCCTGCTGCGGTACCGGCCGGACGGTACGGCACCATCGCCACGGACATACCGAACAGGTCGCCGCTCTCGGCGGTGTCGGAGACCCCGGTGGCGTCTTGACTCACGCAGCGCTGCACCGTCGGCAGCGAGCCGGTGAAGACGTGGCTGAACACACACACGGATCCGGCGAATTCCGTGCCGTCGCCGAGCTTCTCGCCGGGTTGGGCCACAGCGAACGCATCCGGTGTGGAGGCCAGAGCGAAGCCGGTGCGGTCGTCGAGTTCAGCAGCGCCGACGCCGACGGTAGCCTGGTCAAAGGCGATGTTGATGGTGCCGCGCAAGTAGTGCACTATCCCGGCGTCGACTGCGGTGCCGACGTCCTCGCCGGGCGCACCGATGATCAGATACGGCTCGCCCTGCGCGGTGAGGCCCGCGGTGATGGCGTGGCCGAACCAGTCGTAGGCCTCCGGGGTGTCCGGGGTAGCACCACGGCCCTCCCCAAGACTCGCCCCCTGAGCGACGAGCAGCGTCGCCGGTCCGGTCCCCAGTCCCCCCGGCGCCCCGTAAACGATCATCGCGGAACCAGCGTCGACCACTGCGCCGACGTCCTCAAACGGGCTGCCGATGGCCAGGTCGGCACAGCCATCCCGGTTGGCGTCGAACACCGCTACCGAGGCGCCGAAACCATCCTCGGCCTCCGGGGTGTCCGGGACTCCTGCGCTGCCCTGGCGCAGAGGGGTGACCGCCCCGCTCGCTCCATCCACGATGTACACGGCGCCGACGTTGTACTGGCCGTTGTACATGGCCTTGGGATCACCGACGACGGTGTCGCGGACACCGTCACCGTTGAAGTCGCCGGCCGCCCCGCGCTCGCAGCCGTCCACCGGCGGCACCGTCACATACGTTGCGAACTCACACCAGGCCGCGACTGTGTTCGCCATGCCATCGGACACCGTGACCCGCCACTGGTACCTGCCCCCCTGATCCAGTTGCCCCTTGGGCACGGTGACCGACGCGGTGGCGCCGGAGGCAATCCCGGTCACGGTGGCGGACCCGATCGGCGCGCTTGCGCCGACCGCCCACCACTCGAAGGCCACGGAGGTTGTTGAGCCGTCGTCGTCGCCGACCGTGGCCGACAGCGTCGGCGTCATGGTCTGGATGGCGGGCCGCCCGGTGCCGGTGACGCACACCGTGGCCGGGTTGGTGGCCCGAGAGCTGATCTTCGGATAGGAGTTGTAGGTGACGACCGCCTTCGGGTGGATCGAGGTTGCGGTGTTGTTGATCGACCGGTACTGGCGGAAGACATCGCTGTCGTACTCGTTGGTGGCCCGCAGCCCCATCGGCGCGATGGTCCAGGCGTGGTCGGCGGCGTACTGGAAGAACCGGACGCCGTCGATGGTGCTCCAACCGTCGCCGCAGGGAGTCCCGCCGATCGTCTCGGTGGAGGTGGCCGCAGGCTGGTCACCAGGAGTCGTGGGATCCGCGTCGTACCAGGCGGGTTGGCTGTCCCACAGCGTCGACTCGCTGGCCGGCCCGGTGGGCCAGATCTCCCAAGACTTCGGATCGCACACCTGGGACCAGAAACTGTAGAACGACACCGTCGAGGCGGTGATCTGCTTGCCGACCAGGGCCGCGGTGCTCCAGTGCACGAAGCTTCGGGATCGCTTGCCGCTGATCAGGCCAAGCCACAGGTCGTTGTTGGTGGAGTTGGCCGAGGTGTCCTGCTCCCAGACGTAGGTGTCGAAGGTCACCGACGGCGCCGGAGAGAGCACCGGGTCGATCACCACCGGGAAGACCGTCTGTGGATCGAGCATCCATGCGATGTCCGGAGTCAACACGAGGTCGGATCCCGCTGAGGCATCAGCCCGTACGCTTCGAGCCGCCATCGAGGGGGGAATCTGCCTGGTGCGCTGCGGTCTGCCGTCACCTGCCTGGTGGCTGGAGTCCCACATCTCCGGCGTCGGCACCCGGGCAATCTCATGACCCGATCGATTCCGCAGGGTAAGAGCACCCTGGCTATCGAGCGTCTGGGAAGCGATGCCCACGCCGGTGATCCCCAGCCGGATCTGCTGGACTGCGGCGACAGCTTCCCGGGACTTGACGATCAGGAACTGCTCGAACCCGGTCTGGGTCGCCTCGACCACCAGATCGACCCCAGGCAGTGCCTCGGCGTACGTCGCCCGAGGACCGTCGAGAGTCGGCTCCGGCAGAGCACCGGCCCACGACATCCCCAGTCGTTCACCGTCGACCAGGAACGAGGCAAGATCAGCTTGCTCCGCCCCGGAGCGCGCGGCAGTGATCCGTAAGTCGTTGGGATGCGCCATCGCGGCGATGGTGCCGTCAGATCTACGGTGGAGGGTCAGGTCGATGTCAACCCAGTCGCCGTTCTGGCGGAACCGCTGTTGGGCAGCTGAGATCTCCGCCTGAAAGCCGCCTTCTGGCAGCGCCCAGACCTGAGTTGTCTCCATGGTCAGAGCCTCTACCAGCACCCGGACACCTGATGTTCGTGCCTGTTGTGAAGCTGCGAGTTCGCCTGCCGACAACTCGTCGCCGGCTGTGTCCAACTGAGCCGGTGACCGCGCCGGGAGGGCTGATGCCCGCGCGCCAGGGGGTGCCGCTGAGGCCGCCGAACCGATCAGCGTGGCGCCCAATGTCAGCGCGACAGAGACGATCCGAATCGTCGATAACCGAGCGACACCATCATGGAACACCGAACCGCCCGAAGGCAGGCTGCATCGCCGATGATCGCGATCCACCGACACTCCCCTCGCGAGATCACCATTGCCGGCAGAGTCTGATGTACATACATGGATTACGTCAACCCATTAGTTGCCATTATGGACAAGAAAGTACGTTGAGTTCTATGTAGACGGCTGGCCGTTGTTGGGACGGTCGAGGAAGGATCCGACAGACGCGGACGCACGGCTGACGCTCCCAAGAGGATTCCGGTTTGCTGAGAGACAGCACCGCTCTTGCGACCATGACGGCCATGCGCACACCCGCCAACGGAGCCCCGCATCGGGGTAGCACACGCGGACGTCGTCCGCCCAGACTCAGCTCGTCCCGGCCCACAATTCGCCGTCATGACCATGACTCACGGCGGGCAAGGCGCCGCACGTACGCGCCTGATGGAGATGAGTCGTCCGCTGATGGACGCGCCGCCGTCGATCGATGGCTGCTGGCGCATCTGGCCAGCGCGCAATCGACGGTGTGGGGCACCAACAACATCAACGTCCTCGTCGTGATCGTCGACGCCGTTCGCCAACTGCGAGCCGCAGCTCCGGCGAGATTCTCCGCCTCGGACCCGCGGACACCGCCACCGCACTCCCCGACACCCACATCGCCATTGAACCGTGGCCGCGTTGCCTGAGGACGGCCTCAGGCCACTCTCGGGCGGCGGCCCTTGGCCGGCCGCGGAACCATCCACCCACGGCGCGCTTAGCGATTTGACACCTGGCGCGATTAGCCGCTAGACATTACGATGTGACGGGACGACAGGCCATCACGAAGATCCTCGCCTGCGGTGGTACCGAGGTACGACGACGCGGCTCCCACCGCGTGTTTGTCGCCACCACCGGTGAGGTCAGTGCCCAGACGGTGGTCCCCGACCACGGCGGTCGCGACCTCGGCGCGGGACTGCTGCGGGCGATCGAGCGACAGATGGAACCCGTGTTCGGAAAGGGGTGGCTACGGTGAACACCGAACCCTACGTCGTGGCCGTCTGGCGCGAAGACGACGGCAGCTGGTCAGCGGCGGCGCGGGACGTGGACGGCGCGTTCACCGCTGGCGACAGCCTCGCCGAGATCGAACGCAACGCCAAAGAGTCCATCGCCGCCGCCCTAGACCTGCCCCACAGCGCAGAAGCGACCATGACCATCACCCTGGACGTCAGCGTCGACCACGGCGGCCCCATCGACAATCTGGTCACCACAGCCCGCACTACCCGAGCCGCCGCCGCCAAAGCCGCTCAGGCCACCGAGACCGCCGTCGCCGAACTACGCAACCGAGGCATCTCCACCCGCGACGTCGGCCGACTGGTCGGCATCACGCCCGGCCGCGTCTCCCAGATCGACAAGAACGCCGCCGCCTGATACCCACCACCAGATGGTGGCACGCAACCCAACCCGCGGTGTCGCCAGCGACGACAACAGCACTGGCGAACCCCAGATGCTGGATGAATGTGTGATCGATGTGTGATCGACGACTTCGGTACCAGGTGACAGCCTGCAGCACCATCCGATATCGACCAGGGCTGCCGACCGGAACAGGACGGCAGAAAACGGCATCAACTGGTGCCGCACGTTATTCGACGATATTGATGGTCGTCAACTCTTAATCCGCGGGTTCGGGGTTCGAGTCCCTGGCGGCGCACAATTTGATCAAGGCTCTGATCTGGGAAAACCTCCAAGATCGGGG
>JAFGOK010000067.1 GCA_016926535.1 Micromonosporaceae bacterium
CACCGGGGCCTGAGTACCGCTACTCGTTCTCGATGGGGAGATCCTCTTTCCGAAGCCCAGCAATCTCCTTGCGCAATGCTGCCACCTCGGCGAGTACCTTGGCGATATCGGCCTGGGTCACTTCCTGCCGATGCTCCGTCTCGGCGACCCGCTCAATGATCCAGCTGGCCAGTGAACCGGTGACGAATCCGATCAGGCCAATGCCGCCGAGCATGAGCCCGAGCGCGACCAGGCGTCCGGTGGTGGTGATCGGGTACCGGTCGCCGTAGCCCACAGTGGTGATGGTGACCACCGACCACCACAGCGCGTCGGGGTAGGAGGTGATGGTGGCGTCGGCGTTGCCGCGTTCGGCGTCCAGGACAGCCAGCGCGGCGACGATCACCAGCATGGTGCTGGTGGCGCCGACGTAGAGGGACAGCTGGCCTCGCGCCCAGTGCTCGGTGCGGCGGCTGAACACCATCAGGGCACTGGCGAGGCGAAGGACCCGCAGTGCCCGGATCATGGGGAGGACCAGCACCGCGAGGTCGATCAGATTCGACCGGAGGAACCTGCGCCGGTGTGGGTGAAGAGTGAACCGGATGACGAAATCCGCTCCGAACAGCGCCCAGATCAGCAGGTTGGCGATCGCGCAGGCCTCGTGGACTGCCTGCGGCACCTCGGGCCGCAGAATCGGCACAGCGTAGACGGCCACGAAGAGCAGGGCCAGCAGGGTCAGCGACATCGAAGTACGTTGTTCCCAGCGGAGGACGGCCGCTTCGCTGCGGTGGATCACGAAATCCAGTATGTGACGTGCCTGGCCGGGACAGGTAGCGCTTCCCGTAGGCTCTCCCACCGTCCCCTGGCACTGCCGTCACAGGTCACCAGTCCGGCTCATGATTTCGGTTGGTGTGCCGATCATTGTGGCCGACACCAGCGCTGATCGGAGACTCTGGTGACTGCGAACACGCAGGACGAAAGCAGCAGCGCTCGCCGGCCTCGCACGCCAGAGGGACCTGGGCGCGGTTCGAGCCGGCCGTCGCACCACGAGCTGGCCGTGCTCGGCCGGCTGGCCGGTGTGCCAGGCGTTCCCCAACTCGTCGCGGGCAACTCCCGGACCGGCTCGGGCGTCATCGAAGATCTTCTCGAAGAGATCCCTGGTCAGTCTCTTGCCGCCACGCTGTCCGGCCGCCCGCTCGACGTCGCCCAACTCCTGCGGATGGCCGTGGAGCTGACAACGATCATCGCGTCAATCCACCGGCGCGGGGTGGTGCACAAGGACATCAATCCCGCCACCATCGTGCTGCATGGTTCGCCACCCTCACTGCTGGTTACGAACTTCAGCCTTGCAACGACTGTCGTTGAAGAGCACCCTAATTTTACCCATTATAATGATATAATTGGCAGTCTTCCCTATCTCGCCCCGGAGCAGACTGGCAGAACCGGATGGCCCGTGGACCAGCGAGCCGATCTGTACGCCCTCGGCGCAACCCTGTATGAGCTGGCCACCGGTGCACCGCCCTTCGGCAGAGGCGATCTCCTGCACCTCATCCACTCGCACCTCACCAGCACGCCCGTCCCGGTCCAGCAGGTCAATCCCGACGTCCCAGCAGCGTTCTCGGCGATCATCTCCCACCTGCTGGAAAAGGAACCCGACCGCCGGTACCAGAGTGCTGAGGGTGTCCTCCACGACCTGCATCGGCTGCGCTCCGAGTGGGAACGCGGAGGTACCGCCTCGTTCGTCCCGGGAACGCAGGACTTCCCGTGGCATCTGGTGCCGCCCTCCCGGCTGGTCGGACGGGAGTCCGAAATCACGACCCTGACCTCCCTGTTCAAGGAGGCCGCTGCGGGCGGGTGCGCGGCTGCCCTCGTCAGCGGACCTCCTGGTGTCGGCAAGACCGCCCTCATCGACGAGTTGCGACCGCTGGTCACCGAGGCCGAGGGGTGGATCCTCGGCGGCAAGTTCGACCAGTACCAGCGTGATACCAGCTCAGAGGGAGTCGTGCAGCTCGCCAGTGCCCTGGCCAGGATCCTGCTGGCTGAGCCGGAGCCGGAGCTTGCCGCGGCACGCCGCCAGCTCCGTGAGGCGCTCGGGGGCGAGGCGGCCCTCCTCGCGGCTGCCGTGCCCGAGTTCCGGCCGGTCCTCGACCTCGGCGAGGTCGGGGTCGCCGACCCGACGAACGCCTCCGTACGCCTCCAGCAGGCTGCGCTGACGATCCTGAGGATCCTGGCCAGCGAGCGCCGTCCCGTGGTGCTGTTCCTGGATGACCTTCAGTGGGCACAAGCAGCCTCCATCGCTTTTGTCACAACACTGCTCACCGCGCAGCATCTCCGGGGGGTGCTGCTGGTGGGCGCGTTCCGCGACTCCGAAGTGGAGCCCAACCATCCGCTGGCCGCAGCGATCACCAGCTGGCAGGCCCTGCCGAACCAGCCCCATCGCCTGCGGCTGCGCAATCTCAGCCCGGCCGACGTCGAACGGCTGCTCGTGGAGATGCTCCGCATGTCTCCGAGGGCCGTCGCACCCCTGGCGGAGATCGTCGCCGCACGGGCCAGGGGCAACCCGTTTGACACGGTCGAGCTGATCAATGCGTTACGCCGGGAAGGCGTCCTCGTCCCCGGCGACGACGGCTGGACCTGGGAACCCGGAGCGCTCCGCGGATTCCACGGCACCACTGACGTCATGGAGCTGCTGGGCAAACGAATATCCGGCCTGGGCAGGCCGACGCAGGAGGTGCTCGAAATCGTGGCGTGCCTTGGCGGGAGCGTGACGCTCGACCTGTTACGGGTCGCCCTCCCCTCGACGCCCCCGGCCCAGTCGGTCCTGGAACCAGCCACCGCGCCAGCCCCCGCGCCAGCCCCCGCGCCAGCCCCCGCCCCGATCACCGCGACGGAACTCGCGACGGCCCCCGCGACGGAGCTCGAACCGCGGCTGGTCTGCGCCTTGGAGGAAGGCTTGCTGGTGACGGAGCACGGCAGGTCGGTCTCGGTGCGGTTCCGTCACGATCGAGTCCAGCAGGCCGCGTACAAAGCCATGATTCCGGCCCAGCGGCAGTCGCGGCATCTGGAGATCGCACGCCGGCTGGCCAGGTCGGGACAGTTCGACGAGATCGCTGCCCTGCACTACCTGCCGGTGTCGGCCGAGTTGGCCGACCCCGGTGAGCGCCGCCGCGCCGCGGCGCTCTTGCAGAGCGCCGCGGCCCAGGCCCGCACTGTCGGCAACTTCGCCATGGTCGACCGGTACCTCGCCGGGGCGCTGGACCTCCTGGAAGGCTTCCGGCTAGCGGCTGACCTCACGCTGTACCGGCAGCTGGAACTCGAACGCCACCAGTCGCTGACAGCCCTTGGCAAGTTCGCGCAGGGCGACGAGTTCTACCAGCGGATCCTGAAGCACAACGACGACCCGATCCAGCGGGCCAGTGCCGCCGACACGCAGATCAACAGCCTGCTCAACCGCGGAGAACCGGCCGCGGCGGTCGAGCTCGGCATCGCAGAGCTGGCCGAGCTCGACCATCCGGTTCCCAGGGGCCCCGCGCTCGGGGAGGCGGTCCGGCAGGGGCTGGACCGGCTCACTGGCTGGGTCGCCCGCAGCGTCGAGGCAGACGACCTCCACCGGCCAGAGAACACCGATCCACGGATCGCAGCAGTCTCCAAGATCATCAACCGGCTGAACCCAGCGGCCTACCTGTGCATGCACCCGATCACGCCCTGGCTGGTCACGGAGGCCGCCCGCTTGTGGGAAAAGGGGGGGCCAACGGCCACGCTGGTCGGCCCGCTGGCGCACGCCGCGTTCGCCACCATCATGGAGCGGGAGGACTACGCCACCGGGTACGCGGTGGTGCGCCGGGTGGTGGCCGTCAGTGAGGCGCACGGGTACGAGCCAGCGACCTCCCAGGCCCGCTTCCTGCTATCGGTGGTCGCGGCGCCGTGGTTCGAGCCTCGGGAGGCGACGATCCGCCAGGCCCGCCAGGCCCGATCCGGTCTGCTACGGGGGGGTGATCTTCAAAACGTCGCCAACACCTACTTCGCCACAACGCCTCAGCTGATGGAATGTGCTCCGTGCCTGGAGGACGTGCTCACGGACATCGAGACGGGCATCGCGTTCACCCAGCGAATCGGCATGGGCTTCCTCGGAGCCGTGCAGGTGGCCTACCGGCAGGCCGTTCGAGCCCTGCGGGGAGAGACCACGCCCCTGGGAGGCCCGGACGACAGCTCCTTCACCGAGGAGGCCCACCTGGCTGCCCTCGGAAATCAGACGAACGCGGTCGCCAACTACCACCTCACTCGCGCGCTCACCGCTATGATCTTCGGATCCTTGCCGGAGGTGGACCGGCATATGGCAGCGGCGCTGCCTCTGCTCCCAACTATCCAGGACACGCTCAGCATCACACTGGCCAACCTGCTGCGAGCCCTGTCGCTGGCTGAGCGGATCCGGCGCTACCAGCCGCCCCAGCCCGGCCGGGAGGTCGTGCCCGACCAGCCGCCGGAGCCCGGAGATGCGGCGCTGGCGCAGGTGCGGCAGTTGCTGGACTGGTTCGCCCGCCGGGCCGCGGAGTGCCCGGAGAACTACCTCCACCTGCGCTACCTGATCGAAGCCGAACTCGCCTGGGCCATGGGCAACCTGGCGCTGGCCCGCTCGACGTTCGGGCAGGCCCGGCGGGCGATCGAAACGCTGTGCCGGCCCTGGCAGCAGGCATTCCTCGCCGAGCGGTTCGCGCTCGTGCACCTGGCCTCCGGAATGGAGGACAGCGGGCGGGCGCTGCTACGGGAGGCTCGCTGGCGGTACTGGGACTGGGGTGCCACGGGTAAGGTCACCCAGCTTGATCAGGAGCATCGGTTCTTCCGGTCCGGCAAGCCACTCCCGGCCGGCTCCCGGACCCGAGGCGACAGCGGCCCTCCCAGCGAGGGCACGATCACAGCTGAAGCGGTCGACCTCCTCGCGGTGCTGCGAGCGTCGCAGGCGCTCAGCTCCGAGACCAGCCTCGCCAGTCTCCAGCAACGAGTGCAGCAGGTCCTGCAGGCCCTGACCGGCGCCACGTCCGTCCACGTGCTCCTGCGAAACGGCCAGGAATGGATCCTGCCGGGGCACAGCGCCGCTGATGAAGAGTCGCTGGCGGAGCCCGCTGCGGCGGATCAGCTGCCCCTTTCGGCCGTCCGCTACGTCGAGCGCACGCGTGAGTCCCTGCTGTTGGAGGACGCCACCCGCGATGACCGGTTCCAGCGCGATCCGTACCTGCAAGGCCTTCGCGGGTGCTCACTCATCGTGGTACCGATCCTCACGCGGGGGGAACTGAGGGCGATGCTCGTGCTGGAGAACCAGCACAGCCGCGCCCTGCTGGGTACGCAGGGACTCGACGCCGTACTGCTCATCGCAGGGCAGCTGTCAGTCTCGCTGGAGAACGCGCTGGTGTACGCGGCGCTGGAGCAGAAGGTGGCAGAGCGGACCAGGGCCCTACAGGAGGCGAACGAGCAGCTCGCGCAACTGGCCATCACCGACCCACTCACCGGGCTGGCGAACCGGCGCCGCTTGGACGACGTCCTGGAAGCGGAGTGGGAACGTGCCCTGCGGACGCACTCCCCGCTGGCGATGGCCATGATCGATATCGATTACTTCAAGGAGTACAACGACCAGTACGGGCACGCCGCTGGCGACCAGTGCCTGCGGAAGGTGGCAACGGTCATCGCCAGCTCGGTCCGCGACACCGACACCCTGGCCCGGTACGGCGGGGAGGAGTTCGTTCTCGTGCTGCCGAACGCCGACAGCGAGGCCGCCTGCCGGATCGCCCAGCGCATCCGCGAGGCCGTCCTCGACCTCGATGAGCCGAACCCGGGGACGCCCCAGCAGCGGCTGACGGTCAGCGTCGGCGTCGCCACTGGCGGGCCACGCCGGTCGCAAACCCCCGAGCAGCTCCTGCGGGCCGCGGACGCCGAGCTGTACCGGGCCAAGCGCCATGGTCGCAACCAGGTCAGCAGCGCAGCCTGAGGAACCGATCCGGTCCTCCCCCGGCTCCGGCCCGGTCACAGTGCCTGGGCAGGCTCCACCTGCCCTGGTCACAGCGTCCGGACCGCGTACACCCTCCGCGAGATGGTGATCGAGACGGCGAGCGCCAGGACGCCCACTGTGCCCCCCGCAGCGCACAGCGGGGCAGGATGATCCACGAACGACTCCGGCGGGGTCCAGCCTCCAAGGTGGACCAGCGCGGCGATGCCGGAACCGACCAGGACCAGAACGGCAACCGTCACCAGGCCAGCCAGCACCACCCCAGCAAACATGATCAGTAAAGTCACGTACCGACCGAGGACGACCACTGTCCGGGACACCGGCAGGGTCGCGTAGAGGGCGTCGAGGTGAGCCCGCTCGTCCAGGGAAAACGGGTAGCTCGGGAACATCGCCCCCATCACCATCAGCGCCGGGAAGACGGCCAGCGGCTCGCGGGACGTGGCGGCAACGGCCACCGCGACGATGGCGACCATCACCACCATGCTCTTGAGGTACGGGCGCATGGCCATCAGGTCAAGCCGTACGAACTGGGCGAGGTGGGTCATCGAGGGCTCCCCTGCGTCACGGGCCG
>JAFGOK010000425.1 GCA_016926535.1 Micromonosporaceae bacterium
GGCGCCGTTGTCCGGGTCGTTGTCGTCTGGTCCTGGACGCAGCCTCCAGATGAGGAACAGAAATCCGGAGAGGATCCCGGAAAACCCCAGCATCAGCGCAGCATTCGCACTGATCGGGAGCAGGGTCGGGCGGATCAGCAGCACCAGCCCGACCACGACGGCAAGGACCGCTCCGACCGCTCCCGGCGATGGGCGGGGTAGCGGTGGCGGAGGCGGCGGGACGAAATGCTCGTCGTCTGCCTCGTCGTCCGGGAGGCCGACCCCGAAGGTGTCGAGGGCGTCGAGCAGAGATCGCTCATCCGGCTCGCCAGCCCGCAGACCCTCGGGCTCGCCGGCATTGTCGCCGCTGTCGGCCCCGCTGTCGGCCTTATTCTGACCGGTGTCCGTGCGGTCCGTGCGGTCCGTGCGCCGCCGGCGCAGGGTGTGACCGTTGGTGGGGGAGTCCTCGACCCGGGGCCATGGTTCGATGTGTGGCCAGGATGGAATGTCAGGGTTGTCGCTGCGGTGCAGGCTGGCGACGATGCCAGCGAATGCGCTGTCGATATCGACGCCCCCCTCGGGCTCTGCCGGCGGGGGCGTCCCCGCGACGATCGCCGCGATGATCCTCGCTGCGGCAAGGTGCTCCCGATCGGCGTACAGCTGATCTGGTGAGAGCCCTGCGCGTGATGTGATGTTGACCACGGATGGCTGGTCGTCAGGTGGCTGGAGATAGGCCGCGATGCCCCGCGCTGCGAGCGTCGCGAGGAGACGCTCCCCCGTGCCAGGGTCGACGGGGCCGATCATGGCATAGTCCGCCGCGACAAGGCCGTTATCCCTTCGGCCATGCGGAGTGTCGCCGGCTGGCACGGTCCGCCCCTCCCCGCGGCTGAGGTCCGCAACCGTCGTACCAGTCGACGTTGCGAGCCGCTGATGCAAATCCTGTCACGCCAGGTAGCGGTTGTGGGAGTGCGTTGTGGCGCGGCACCCTTCATTCGTACGCTCAGGTCAGGCACGGCGCGTCCTGAGTCCGGTGAGCGTCGTTGGCGTGTCGTCTGGAAGGACCAGCGTTGATCTACTGGGTGCTGAAACACATCGTCCTTGGCCCGCTGCTGCGGCTGGTGTACCGGCCGCAGGTGGAAGGCGGAGACCGCGTACCGGCAACGGGATCAGCGATCATCGCCAGCAACCATCTCGCCTTCCTTGACTCGATCTTCTTGCCGTTGATCATCAAGCGAAAAGTCACATTTATCGCTAAACAGGAGTACTTTACCGGCAAAGGCATCAAGGGCTTCCTGATGCGGATGTTTTTTGTCGGCACCGGATGCATTCCCATTGACCGCACCGGCGGGCGAGCGGCACAGGCGGCCCTCGCGACTGGCCTTCGCGTGCTCCACGAGGGTGGGCTGTTCGGTATCTACCCGGAGGGAACGAGATCCCCTGACGGGCGGCTGTACCGAGGCAAGACCGGCGTCGCCCGGCTCACCCTGGAGAGCGGTGCGCCGATCGTTCCGGTGGTCATGCTGAACAGCGATGAGATCCAGCCCCGCGGCAGGCTCATTCCGAAGATCAAAAGGGTGCGGATCCGGTTCGGGGAGCCGATGACCTTCGACAGGTACTCCGGCATGACCGGAGACCGGTTCATCGAGCGGGCCATAACGGATGAGCTCATGTACGAGCTCATGGCGCTGTCCGGTCGGGAATACGTCGATATTTACGCCCAAAAGATTAAATCTGCGGCAAATCGCGGCGCTGCCTCCGGCACTGGGTCCTCGGTCTCGACCTCATCCGCCGCCGGAGCCGCAGATCCCCGCGAGGTCCAGCAGCCGGTTGGCCTGGTTTCGGTCGGCAAAACGGCGTAGTTCCCCGGCGAGTGCCGCCATCGGATGCGGATCCGCCGCGGCAGCTGCCTCGGGACGGTGGTCGCTGGGGCCGTGCCAGCCGGTCGCTCTGAGCGCGAGTGTGATGGCCAGGGCCCGCTCGGTCTGGTTCGGAATCGATCCGTAGACCTGCGCTGCCGCGGCGAACTCGCCGATCGCCTGGTCGCCAGGCGCGAGGGTCCCGGCCAGCAGGTGCATCGCGGCGTCGACCCAGGGTGTGCGATGAGGCACCTCCGCCAGGGCCCCGCTGATGGCGGTCGTCGCCGACCGGCCGGTCAGCACTGCGGCAGCGGCCGCAGCGGGTACCCACTCTCCGGTCGCGATCGCCTTGACTTCCCGCCACCGCGCGGCGAGCTCTGAGAGCAGGTCTGACGCCTCGCTTGGATACCCCTGCAAGGCCCTGGTCAGGGCGGCGTGGGCTAGGGCGCTCCAGCGCAGCCGGTGGAAGCCGCTGCGCTCTCCTGCGGCGAGCAGCCCAGGGACCCCGTCGACGATGGCCGGTTCAGGATCGCGGAGCAGCCCGATCCAGGACCGCAGCCCTCTGGCCTGAAGGTCCCACTCCCGGCTGGGGCTGGCGTAGATGACCTCGACCGCGACCAGCAGCGC
This sequence comes from Micromonosporaceae bacterium, assembly GCA_016926535.1. Lineage (GTDB taxonomy): Bacteria > Actinomycetota > Actinomycetes > Mycobacteriales > Micromonosporaceae > JABDRL01. The sequence goes on from JAFGOK010000425.1 coordinate 2,463, forward strand.
CGGCCAGTCCCCTGCGAACCAGGCCCGCTGGCAGTCCTTGGAGAAACCGGTCGTCAGGTTGTGCCCGCCGGGGATGACCGGGGCGGTCTTGGCCAGTAGCGCCTCGCAACCCGGCCAGTCTCCTTCCTCGATCAGGGCGGATCCCAGGTTCTGCACCGCCCGGACGAGGGTCAGCAGCCGCCGTTCCCGGCAGTCGTCGGCGACCTCCCACAGCTCAGTGAGGCCGCGAGGATTGCCCGCCTGGTAGCGGGCCGTCCCGATGGTGATTTTCGCGTTGGCTCCAACCTCGACCAGCCCGAGCCGCTCCGCGATCTCCGATGCGGCGCTGGCGGCAGCGACCGCCGGGTCGTGCTCGTAGTTGAGCATGTGGAGCCGGCCGAGTTCCGCGAACGCCTCGGCCTTCTCCTGACTGTCCGGCAGGTCGGCGTACAGCTTGACCGCCCGGCCGACATAGGCGAGAGCGCTGCGCCGGTCGGCGCGGAACCAAGCGGCCTGGCCGCGGAGCGTCCACGCGCGCGCGGCGCAGGCCCGGTCACCCGCCGCGTCCAGGCGCTCGGCCAGGCAGGACAGTTGCTCGCTGCCGCCCCCGGCCAGAAAGGCGTCGCCTCCGGCGTAGAACGCGATCTCCGTGGCCAGTAGCTCCAGCCGAAGTTGCTCGATCGTGTTGGTGTGCTCGTCACACAGGGCCAGTGCCCTGCCGGTCAGGCTGCTCGCCGTGTCCAGTGCGTGCAGGGCGTATGCGCGCCGGGCGGCTCGGTGCGTCGCTGCCCTGGCCGGCTCGGCAAATCTGGCGACGTCGAGGCCGAGACCGCGTGCGATCTCGTGGGCGGTGTAGCGATGATGCGCGATGACCTCGGCGATGTCGTCCGTCGCCCGGTCGGCGCAGACCGTGTCGAGCCAGTCGGCGGTGCGCTCGTGGCGGGCGATCCGCTCGGTCCGCGGCAGCCGCTGGTAGCAGACGTCCCGCATGAGCACGTGCCCGAAGCGGTACTCCGGCTGGTCCGCCATGGTCGACAGCTGCCGCTCGCGGATGAGGTCCCGCTGTTCCAGGCGGCGCAGGGACCGATCGACCGAGTCGACGGGCCGGCCGATCGCCGCCGCGACCGCCCCCGGCCAGAACTCCATCCCGACGACGCTCGCCGCCTGGAGGATCGCCCGGTCGGCCGCGTCGAGGAGATCGATCCGGTTGGCGATCACGGCGTGAACGCTGTCCGGCATAGGGACGCCCTCGTCGAGCCGGAGCGCCTCCGCCGGGTTCAGCACGCCCCGCTCTGCGAGCATGCGGGTGTACTCGTGGGCGTACAGCGGGTTGCCGTGCGCCAGTTCCACCAGCGGGCCGAGCGAGTCCACGGGGAAGGTCGCCTGGCCGAGGAGATGCGCGTACATCGTCGCGATCTCCGCGTCCCGCAGCGGGGGGAGCGTGATGGTCAGCGTCCCCCCGGTGGCGGAGGCCCAGGTCGGCTCCCGGGCCACCAGCTCCGGTCGGGCGGTACACAGCAGCAGGAGCGGCACCTCCCGAACGGAGGCGCCAAGGAGCTCGATGAAGCGGAGCATCGACTCGTCTGCCCAGTGCAGGTCCTCGAACACCAGGACCGTCGGGTGTTTCCCCGCCATGGCCACGACGAATCTTCGCCAGGCCGATTCCGACTCATCCGCTGAGACCTTGGTGCCCTGCACGCCGATCAGTGGACTGAGCGCGTCGAGGAGGCGCGTGACCTCCCCGTCTTCAACGATGCCGGTCAGCGCGGTGGCAAGCCGGTCCCGCGCGATCTCCTCGGTGTCGGTGTCGAGGATTCCGGCATAGGCCTTGACGATTTCAGCGAAGGCGGCATACGTCACATTTTCCCCGAACGGGGGGCAGTGGCCGGTATGCCAGATGATGGACTCGCTGAACAATCGCTCGGTATGCCCGAGTAACTCCCTGGTCAGTCGGCTCTTGCCGATCCCGGCGTGCCCAAGCATCGTGACCAGTTGCGGCCGGTTCTCCCGCAGCGCCCGGTCGAGAGCGTTGATGAGCAGGCTGAGCTCGTGGGTGCGGTTGACCAGCGGGATGGCCGTCCCGGGATCGCGATGTGTCATCCCGGCCGGGGCGAGGGCGAGCCACACCTCGGTCTGAGTCGAGCGGCCGCGCAGCAGGATGGGCTGGTGCTCCTCGTAGCGGATGGCGGTACGCGTGGCGGCGTGGGTCACTCCGCAGACGAGCACGCCATCCGCGGGAGCGGCAGCCTGGAGTCGCGCTGCGGTGTTGACCACATCGCCCGCGACGATCGCCTGCCCTCCGTCCCTGGCCGCCGCGACGTCGACGAGTGCTTCACCGGTCGCGACGCCGACCCGGAACCGGGGCCTGACGGCGTCGGTCGGCCCGAGCCTGGCCAGGGTGCGCTGGAGCTCCAGCCCCGCCCGAACGCACCGGACGGCATCGGTCTCAGTCGCAACGGGAGCACCGAACAAGGCCATGACGGCATCACCGATGTATTTTTCGACGACTCCGCCGTACCGGCTGATCACCTGCCGGGCCGTCTCGAAGAACCCGGTCTGGAGTTGCCGGACCAGTTCCGGATCAGAGTGCTCGACGTATGGAGTGAACCCGACCAGGTCGATGAACAGGACGCTCACTCTGCGGCGGTCCTCAGCCCGGGGTGGCGAGCTCGACGCGGCGGAGTTGTCTGCGCGGTGTGCACCGCAATTGGTACAAAATGCCGCATCGGGCGGCAGCGTGTGACCGCACTGCTGGCATGAGGCCAGGACGGGCGTTCCGCAACCACCACAGAACCGGTCTGTCGGCGCGGCGGCGCGGCCGCACCGGGCGCACAGGGGTGAAATGCCGACCTCCCCGATCGTCGGGCACATCGAGGCGTGTTGTCCGAGTATCACACGTCCGGAGGAATGAACCGATTGTTGTGAATGTGACATCCGCCGGGTGCCGGCTGGCCGTCGATCGTTGCTAGCGCTCGTTCATCCCGGCCCTCCGGCGCAGGGACGCCAGATCGGTGACGACGATGCGCCGTCCCTCCGTCCTCAGCCAGCCGCGGCCGGCGAAGGAGCCGATGGCCTGGTTGACGCTCTGCCGGGACCCACCGGCCATTTCGGCCAGCTGGCTCTGGTTCAGCTCAATCGTGATCATTGGCGCTGTTGAATCACCCGCCAGGCGGACCAGGGTCTTGGCGACCCTTCCTGGCAGGTCGAGGAAGACGTGGTCCGCATTTTGCTCGGTGAGGCGGCGAATCAGCCCTCCGAGTGACCGCATGACGGCATCGAGGATGCGGGGGTTGACGTGAACAAGATCAATAAATGCGTGGCGGGACAGGGCAAGGGCATGGCAATCCTCGATCGCTTCGGCGGAAGCTGAACGGGGCGCGCCATCCAGCAGAGAAACCTCACCGATCGTGTCCGGTGGACGAGCGACGGACAAAACAGCTCGTTCACCCGTCGGGGCGGTCCGAAATATCATGACCGCACCCCTGCGCAGGACGATCAGAGACTCCCCGGGGTCATTCTCGACGAAGAGCAGCTGACCCTTGCGGTAGACCCGGGGCACCAGCGCTGCGACGACTCGCTGGCGAACCTCCGGCTCAAGAGCCGCGAACATCTCGACGCCGGTCAGGGCGTCACCTGGCTCGGGTGGCCGCACCTCCAAGGCTGAACCCCTCCCCGATGGAAACCACATGGATACCATCCGATCATCGCCCGGGTGTCGTGGTCTGTACACCCCAAGCATCGTTTCGGCGACAGTATCGAACGCCTGTTGGGTGCAGGCTATCGTGGCGTGCCGCCGCGGGGGGCGGTGGAGCGCGTACGGGGAGTGTCGGGCGTCGGCCGTTGGGCCGGCGCTCGACCTGTGGTCTTGGGTCGGGCGTCGGCCGTTGGGCCGGCGCTCGACCTGTGGTCTCGGGTCGTGAGGGACGTGGGGCATGATGGGACCCGATGGTGCACCGATATTTCTATGACTGTGAGTTCATCGAAGACGGTCGTCTGATCGATCTCGTGTCGATCGGCGTCGTTGACGAGGGCGGCCGTGAGTTCTACGCCGTGTCCACGGAGTTCGACGCGACCAGGGCGCTGCCCTGGGTGCGCCGTAACGTGCTGGACAAGTTGCCTTCACCAGCTGCGACGGCGTGGCGGTCGCGTGAACGTATCCGGGATGATTTGCATCACTTTCTGGTGGAGCCGATGCGGTCCGGCGAGGCTGACACGATCGAGTTGTGGGCGTGGTATGCCGCATATGATCATGTCGTCCTGGCCCAGCTGTGGGGGGCGATGCCAGCGCTCCCGCGGGAGATTCCCCGATTCACCAAAGACCTGCGCCAACGCTGGGATGATGTTGGCTGTCCCCGCCTGCCATCCCCCGGCGCCGACCGGCATGACGCCTTGGCGGATGCCCGTCACAACCTGGCGAGATGGCGGGCGATGGGTGAGGCGAGCTGGGAGTATCGCAGTGGCGGCGCGGTCGAGCGCAGTGCGGATGAGTGCAGGGGCTAAAGTGCGGTTGCGGCCCGCCCCGGGCCGGCAACGGTGCCGAAATCGGGTCGATTCAGCCCCGGCCCGTCCCCGCTGGGCTTGATCCCGTATCACGATCGAGGCATCAACTCTGGGAAGGACGAGCAAGGAATGCGCATCGGCGTACTGACTGGGGGCGGCGACTGCCCCGGTCTCAATGCGGTCATCCGGGCCGTGGTTCGTAAGGGCATTGGCACGTATGGCCACGAGTTCGTTGGCTTCCGTGATGGCTGGCGCGGCCCCCTTGAGGGCAATGTGATGGACCTGAACATCAAGGCTGTTCGGGGCATTCTGCCCCGGGGCGGCACGATCCTGGGGTCCTCGCGGACCAACCCGTTCAAGATCGATCGTGGTGTTGAGCGGATCAAGGAGAACCTCGCAGAGCGCGGCGTCGACGCGCTCGTCGCCATCGGCGGTGAGGACACCCTCGGCGTCGCGACCAAGCTGACCGAACTCGGGGTCAACGTGGTCGGGGTTCCGAAGACCATTGACAACGACCTCAACGCGACCGACTACACGTTCGGGTTCGACACCGCGGTCAACATCGCGATGGAGGCCATCGACCGGCTGCACACCACGGCGGAGAGCCACCACCGGACCCTGGTCGTCGAGGTCATGGGTCGCCACGCCGGCTGGATCGCCCTGCACGCCGGCCTTGCCGGCGGGGCGAACGTCATCCTGCTGCCGGAGCAGAAGTTCGACCTCGACCAGGTCGCGAACTACGTCGAGAAGCGATACCAGACCAACTACTCGCCGATCATCGTGACCGCCGAGGGCGCCATGCCACTGGACGGTCAGATGGTGCTGGCCAACGGTGAGCTCGACGCGTTCGGGCACGTCCGGCTCGGCGGCATCGGCCAGTGGCTCGCGGAGCAACTGGAGGCCAAGACGGGCAAGGAGGCCCGCGCGGTCGTGCTCGGTCACATTCAGCGCGGCGGCGCTCCGACGGCGTTCGACCGGGTGCTGGCCACCAGGCTCGGCCTCGCGGCGATCGATGCCGTGCACGCTGGTGACTACGGCAAGATGGTTGCGATCCAGGGCACCGAGATCGTTCGGGTGCCGTTCATCGCGGCGACCGGCGAGCTGAAGACCGTCCCGCCGGAGCGCTACGGCGAGGCTGAGGTCTTCTTCGGCTGAGGCCTGGGCTGACAAGCTGACAGCGAAAAGCCTGGGCTGACAAGGTCCACGGTCGAGGGCAGGCATGCCCTGGTAGTCCGACACTTCGGATACCGTGCCGGCATGCCTGTCCTTGATCAACGTAAGGAGAGGATTGGGTTCCTGCGATGCGGACTGTCGCTGTGATCGGCGCCGGCAAGATGGGCGAGGCGCTGCTGTCCGGCCTGCTGCGCGCTGGGTGGGCTCCTGAACAGTTACTGGCAGCGGACCAGTCGGAGGCTCGGGTCAAGGCGCTGACTGAGCGGTACGGCATCCGTTTCGTCACGAGCGAGGAAGCCGCCGCTACGGCCGACGTCGTCGTCGTCGCGGTCAAACCACAGGACGCAGCCCAGCTCCTCACGCGGATCGGCCCAGGGATCCCAGAGGGGACCCTGATCGTCTCGATCTGTGCGGGCCTTCCGACGGCCTGGTTCGCTCGGTATCTGCCGGACACGACGCCGGTCGTCCGGGTCATGCCGAACACCCCGGCGCTGGTGTCCGAGGGCATGGCAGCGCTGTCCGCTGGAGCACACGCGACGTCCGACCACCTTGACATCGTCGAAGAGTTGTTCCGGCCGCTCGGGCGGACGGTCCGGGTGCCGGAATCGCAGCAGGACGCGGTGACGGCCCTGTCCGGATCGGGGCCGGCGTACTTCTTCTACCTGGTCGACGCCATGATCGAGGCCGGCGTCATGCTTGGGCTGCCCCGGGACATCGCATCTGCCCTCATGATCCAGACCGCGGTCGGGTCGGCGATCATGCTGCGGGAGACCGGTGAGCACCCGGCGAAGCTGCGGGAGGCGGTGACCTCTCCGGCCGGCACGACGATCGCGGCATTGCGGGAGATGGACAACCACGCGGTCCGTGCCGCGATGCTTTCCGCTATTGAGGCGGCCAGGGACCGGGCGCGCGCGCTCGCCAGTGACCTTGCCTGATCGCGTGTGCTCGTGTGATCGCGCTCGTCTGATCGCGCTCGTCTGATCAATCGTACGGTCGACCGACGTTTCCCGTTCCCCGAGGAGAGGGCATCATGGGCGGGTGCGATTCCAAGTCACCCGAGCCCTTGACGCCATCGAATTTCGAATGCGAACCGATCCCCTGCTCACCGGTGCGGTCGTGGACATCGCGGAAGCCGTCCATCTGCCGGGGCCGGACGGACGTCCGGCCAATCTCCTGCGGCTCGGGTTCGTCATCGACGCGATCAGCAGACACCTCTCGGACGAGAGCGTCGCGGTCTATGCCATCGGCAACCGGGGCGTGCTGGCGGACACCGACCTCACCTCGAACGAGCGGATGGCCCTGCGACGGTGGTCGGACGACGGGCTGATAGAGATCCTGCCCGCTGGGGCGCCGGTGCTGTCCCGGGTGTGCGAGGTGGCGTGGAATCTCGGCCTGCCTGTGATCACGAGCCGGCAACTGGCCGGCTTTCCCGGGGGGAAGCTCGTGCCGGCACCGGCTGCCGGCAGCATTACGCTCGTTGAGGTGGGAACGGTCCATCCGCCGCAGCGCCTGCCGGTGCTGTCCCGGTTGTGGCGGTGCCCGGTCCCGGCCTGCCCGAGCTACTCGCAGACCGGGCAGCAGGCTCCGCCGCAGCTGACCGGGGCTGGCGTTCCGGTGTGTCCCCGGCACGGCGAGCGACTTGGTGACGCCGGGCCGCGCCCGGCCGCTGTCGCGATCGCGCTTCGGGTCGACGGGCTGGCGAAGTATCGTTTCCCCCTGGTGGCAGGGATCTCGCTGGTCATCGGGCGGGCACCGGACGGTCCTGGGGCGATCGTGCTCGGCCCACATCTGACTTCGCACATCGCTCCCCGGGTCAGCCGCAGCCACCTGAGGATGGAACTGCGGGACGGTGCGGTCGTCGTGACCGACATCAGCACGAACGGGAGCCTGCTGAACCTGTGTTCCGAGCGAGGGGCGCAGCCGAAGGTCGAGGCCATGACCCGTGGGACGCCGGTGACGCTCGGGGAGTGGGACGCCGTCGAGCTGGCTGAGGGGGTCGAGGTCGCCAGGGCTGATCGGTTCCATGGTGTTCGATCGGAGACCGAGGCCTCCTCGGTCATGCAGGATGCGCCGACGATCGCGATGCGGCTGCCGAAGCTGTGATCACGGTGACATAACCAAGGGTTTATGTCGTCTTTTATCCTTGTTAAGGATACTTTGTAGTTTCCGAACTAGTGTGGTTCTCCTAATAATGGCAGATGCGACGGATGCTGGCGAAACGGGGCCGTAGGGGTGGCGGTGGTGGCGATCTGGTGTGATGATCCTGCTTCATGGTTGTTTTCGCGGTGGCGATCGTGAGCGCGTGATCTTGTCGAATATGCCGGATGTGACGAAGAGCAATGTATTAGTTGCATCGAGTGCGCGAAACTCATGGATTCGATAACCTACGCGGTGGGTAGAAAAAGATCGCTAGAGCCGTTCCGTCCGGCGCTGGTAGCTGATTGTCACTGTGGAAGGAGACGCCGTGTCCACAGCGGTATTGTCGGACATCCTGGACCGATCGTCGAACGGTGCTGCCGCACCAGCGGCGGCGGTCACCATCACCGTCCAGATCACCGTTCCAGATGATGTGCTGCCGGTGACGGCTCGCCGATTGATTGATGATCTCCGAACCCTCACAGAGACTGCTGTCGACCTGTCGCCGCAGCCGACAGCCATCGAGGAGGCCTCCTCACTCCGCCCGGCCAGCGGGATCGGTCGCGGTCCCGCTGCCGTGCCCGGTGGCCGGGCGACGCTGTACCTTGAGACCCGTTCCCGGACGGTGTGGCGGGATGGCGTCCCAGTTCACCTGTCCCGCCGGGAGTACGACCTGCTGAGTTACCTGTGCCGTAACCCCCGACGGGTGTTCGGCCGGGCGCAACTGCTGCGGAACGTCTGGGGATACGAGATGGTCGGCGGGGAACGCACGGTTGACGTGCACATTCGCCGGCTGCGGGCGAAGCTCGGTGGGTGCGCCGACGGCATCGTGACCGTGCGGGGAGTCGGCTATCGCTTCGATGACCAGGCCGCCGTCGCCCTGGTTATCGAGCAGGAGTAGGGGCGAGCAGGAGCGGGGCCGGGAGCTCGGGGTGCCGCCTCACAGTTGGAGCGCTTCCCCTGCCGTGCTGCCGGACCCACGGTGTCTCTCTGGCGGGAGCGGCCGTACGCTTGAGCGCATGCGTCAGGAGTGGCACCACATTCGGTATCCCGGACCGGAGTTCGCCCAGTTGGCCCCATCGGGCAGCGGCAAGGACAGCTTTGGGCTCGACTACTGGCGCACGCTTCCTCGGGAGCAGACCCCTCCCTGGCCGGACCGGGCGGCTGTCGATGATGTCGAGCGAGTTCTTTCGACGGTTCCGAGTGTTGTCGCACCATATGAGGTCGATCAGCTGCGGGAGCGGCTGGCCATGGTCGCGGAGGGGCAGGCATTCCTGCTCCAGGGGGGCGATTGCGCCGAGACCTTCGCTGACAACACCGAGAGCCACCTCATCGCCAACGCCAGGACCCTGCTGCAGATGGCGGTGGTGTTGACGTATGGAGCTTCGCTGCCGGTGATCAAGGTCGGCCGGGTCGCCGGGCAGTACACCAAGCCCCGCAGCGCCGCGATCGACGCCCGAGGACTCCCCTCCTACCGTGGCGACATGATCAATTCGATCGAGCCGGATCCGCAGGCCCGGGTGGCTGATCCTCAGCGGATGATCAGGGCATACGCCAACGCGTCGAGTGCGATGAACATGCTTCGTGCCTACCTCAGTGGCGGGTTGGCCGATCTTCACGCTGTCCACGACTGGAACAAGGGGTTCGTCCGCACTTCGCCAGCTGGCCAGCGCTACGACACGATCGCCATGGAGATCGATCGTGCGCTCGCCTTCATCCGGGCCTGTGGCATGACCGACGATGAGGCCCTGCGCCGCGTGACGCTCTACTGCTCCCACGAGGCACTGGCGCTGGAGTACGAGCGGGCCTTGACCAGGGTCGCTGGCGGCAGGCCGTATGGGCTGTCCGGGCATTTTCTCTGGATCGGGGAGCGGACTCGCCAGATTGAGGGCGCCCACGTCGACTTCCTCTCCCGGATCGCCAACCCCGTTGGGGTCAAGATCGGTCCGACGACAACTCCCGATCAGGCGATCGAGCTGTGTGAGCGACTCAACCCGAACAACATCCCCGGACGGCTCACCCTGGTCAGCCGGATGGGGAACCACAAGGTCAGGGACGCGCTTCCGCCGATCGTCGAAAAGGTCACCGCCGCCGGATGTAAGGTCATTTGGCAGTGCGACCCCATGCACGGCAACACTGTTGAGTCTTCCAACGGGTACAAGACGCGTCATTTCGACCGGATCGTCGATGAGGTCCTCGGCTACTTCGAGGTTCACAAGAGCCTGGAGACCCATCCGGGTGGCCTGCATGTCGAGCTGACCGGCGAGGAGGTCACCGAGTGCCTCGGGGGAGCGCAGGCGATCGAGGACCACAACCTGCCCGACCGCTACGAGACGGCATGTGATCCGCGCCTGAATACCCAGCAGTCGCTGGAGCTGGCCTTCCTGGTCGCGGAGATGCTGCGTGGCTGATTCTGATCTGGACCGGCGCGGCTTCGTCGATCTTCGAAGCGACACGGTCACCTGGCCGACCACAGGGATGCGCCAGGCCATGGCAGAAGCTGCCGTCGGCGACGACGTCTACGGCGAGGATCCGACGGTCGAGGCGCTCCAGCAGCGGGTGGCAGCCCTGCTCGGGCACGAGGCCGCCCTGTTCGCACCCAGCGGCACCATGACGAACCAGATCGCGCTGCAACTGCTGGTCGCCCCGGGAGAGGAACTGCTCTGCGACGCGGACGCCCACGTCGTGACGTACGAGTTGGGTGCCGCAGCGGCCTTCGGCGGGATCTCGTCCCGGACCTGGCCGGCCTGCGGTGGAGCCATCGATGTCGAGGCGGTCGCCGCGATGATCCGTCCAGCTGGCTACCACGCTGTCGCGACGAGGGCGATCGCGGTCGAGCAGACGCACAACCGGGCTGGTGGGCAGGTGATCAGCCTGGAGAGGCTCCGGGCACTCCGGGCCGTCGCCGACGAGGCCGGGATCGGGATGCACTGTGACGGCGCCCGGATCTGGAATGCACACGTCGCCGACGGGGTGCCCCTAGCCGAGTATGGCCGCCTGTTTGAGACGGTCTCGGTGTGTCTCTCCAAGGGGCTCGGGGCTCCGGTGGGATCCCTGGTCGTCAGCAGCGCGGAGCGGATCGATCGCGCCGTGACTATCCGCAAGCGGCTGGGCGGAGGCATGCGCCAGGTCGGGATGCTCGCCGCAGCGGGTGACTACGCCCTGCGGCACAACGTCGCCCGCCTGGCCGAGGACCACGGGCGGGCCAGGCGGCTGGCCGAGGCGCTCGCGCCCTTCGGGCTCGTCGAGGCGCAGCGGGTCAGGACCAACATCGTCCCACTGGATCTGCGAGGGGCGACGCTGGATGCGCCGACGCTCGCCACCCTGACCCGGGAACGGGGCGTGCTGGTCTCCGTGCTCGGGCCGAGGACCGCGAGGCTGGTGACGCATCTCGACGTTGATGACGCCGGTATCGAGCACGCCATCAGCGTCCTCGTCGGGCTGCTGCGGTCCTGAGGTGTCGGTTTCGGCGCGTTATTGGGTGGAGCCATAGGCTTCACCGGTTTGACGCATGTGGGCAGCGGCGACGACCTGTGGAAGGCCCGCAATGACCTGTTCCCGAACCGGGCCTTCCTTCCCCGCGTCGAGCAGGATTTGGCCGTGCTCCGTGACTACTGGCTCGAACCAGTCAAGCAACGCCTGGCCGAACTACAGACGGCGACAGCCAGGTGGGACGTGTCCGATCTGGTCGAACCCCAGTGGCCCAGTCGAGTCACTCCGGAATCTGCCAGCCGGAAGAAGCTGTGTCACTTTGCAGATCTCGACGGGGAGGTCCAGCTGTTCGATCTGCATGCTCGCTTCACCCCTGGTGGTGGCAGCCGAACGATGATGCCACCCGGAGCCGGGGGATGGCCCTAACCGAACGCGACCAGGCGGACCTGGCTGCCCGGCTCGAC
>JAFGOK010000426.1 GCA_016926535.1 Micromonosporaceae bacterium
CCCGCTTCCAGGTCAATGGAATGGCTGGGGGTCTGGTTCGGCTGGCCCACGCGGGGTCTATCGACTCGCGAGTAGCCCGATCGACACGCACGAGGATCTACACGTCGACTGGCTTGGCCTTGATCCCGGTCGTACAGCCATTGAGCGGCTCGCTGGTGAGGACATCGATATCGTTTCCCACAGATCAGCTGCTGCTACACGAGGCGGGCGTTCCCCGGAGCGCGATTGACGCAGTGGCCCAAGGCGCTCCCGACGCTCTCCCGCCGCGGTTGACCAGGAGGCCATGCGCGCTCTCCAGCGCACGATGGCCACCACAGTCACCACGAGCGGCGGCCGCGGTCACGCCGGGGGGCAGGCAAGGCAGTCACGCCGGGGTGCCCGGCAGGGCGGGCACGAGCCGCTGCGACCTGACGAAGGCGCAGGCCCAATCGCTGGTACAACCTGACAGCTGAGGTGTTCCAGGTGTCCACAATGAGCGCTGCCTGGCCATACTTGGACACCAGGGTCTGGACCAGCAGACCGCAGACAGCCCTCGCGTGCCCCCGCCCGCGAGCGTTCGGATCAGTGGCGACGCCCGAGACGAATCCGACCCCCGGCGCCGACCAGGCATCTGCTGCCGTCGATATCAACCGCTGCCCCTCGTCTCGCAAACCCGCCCAGCGGCGCACCCCTGCCTGCCCTGGCCAGGCGTACGATGACGGGCTGGCCACCCGCAGTAATCGCGTCACCTCCGGCCACTCCGCAGCGGTCAGCCAGCACACACCAGCGGCATCTGACACCGGCGGCGGCCAGGTCGTATCCATCCAGCCGAACTGGGCAACAACTTCCAGCCCATCGACCTCCGTCACCAGAGCCTCAATGAGATCCGCGTCGCCAACCGGCCGGTAGTCGCAGCCGACCTCCGGGAACACCCGCCTCAGCAGAACGGCCGCATGGTGAACGTCTCCATGAACGGCCAGCCGGTCTCGACGAGACAGAGCGGGGCAGGCGACCACGACCGCGTTTCCCGATGTCCAGGCGCGGACCCGGGAATGGTACCCCTGAGCGGCCCAGATGATCAGGGCGTCCCCCTCTGCTGCATCCGCGATCTCGGCCAGGCTGGTCAGTTCACGCACGGCCACACCGCAGGCGACTGGCCTGCATCCCCGCCGCAGTGCGTCTCGGAGACTGACCCCGGCAGAGCGCCCCGTCCACGATCGATACCCCCACAGTCATTGATGATGTGCACCCGAGACCCGTGCCAACGCAGCCAGCCGGCCCGCGGCCGGTCGCTGGTCACCCCAGATCTGATCAATGATAAACCTATTTCAAACCGGCATTTCCACCACCAGCGTGAACAATAAGCCAGCGCTCTCACCGTGATCGACTAGCGACAATTGTCCGCAGCCGTGCCAGACTGATCGTTCGTGACGGGTTCCGGGATCGACCAGTGATCATCCCAGAACGAAGCATGCGGTGACGCGGCTGGACATGCTGGGGGCTTTGATGAGCGGACGACCAGAGGAAGAACGGCCCTGGGTCGGGGGCATGTACGACTACTACCTCGGCGGCACGGCCAACACCGCAGCAGACCGCGCCGCAGCAGAGCAGATCATGACTAGCATGCCCGAAGTCAGGCTGACGGCTTGGGCCAACAGAGGTTTCCTCCAGCGGGCAGTCAAACGCATGATCGAGGAATGGGGCATCCGGCAGTTCATCGATCTTGGCGCCGGGCTACCGACCCAGCGGCACGTCCATGAGGTAGCGGCGGAATCCATCCCGGACTGCCGAGTGGTCTATGTCGACAATGATCCGCGTATCGTCGAGCGCGGGATGGTGCTGCTGGCGGACACCCCACACACGACTGTCATCGAAGCTGACATCCGCGACTACCAGGCGATTCTGTCTTCTCCAGCGGTCACCAAACTCATTGACTTCCGCGAACCAGTTGGTCTGCTGGCGATCGCTGTCATCCAGTGGATCCCGAACGAAGACAATCCGTGGGGGCTGATCTCGAAGTACGTGGACGGCCTCGCCTCGGGCTCGTATCTTGCCATGACTATCCCGACCGGTGATTACCAGGCGGACAAGGTCAAATCAGCCATCCGTCAGGTCTACGGCACGAAAACAACGCGAGGCGTTTCCCGAACGCACGAGGAGGCCACTCGGTTCTTCGACGGGCTGGAGATCGTTCCTCCGTTCCAGGGAGCCGGACCAGTCGTGACCTACGTTGGGATGTGGGGAGCCGAAGACCCCGAGGAAGCCGATGACGATCCAGCCCGCTGGGTCAGAGCGGCGGTGGCCCGCAAGCCCTGAACGCCAGCCTCCGGCCAAGACCACACAGGTGGGGCGGGTTCCCGCAATGACCTGCGGGAACCCGCCCCTTCCCCTGTGCCGATCGCGAGGAGCGATCAGGCGATGTTGTTGGCCAGGGCCAGCAGGCGAGCGCGGGAACCGTTGAAGTAGTTGCGGTCGATCCCGCTGGAAATGCCGGAAATGCCGGAAACCGAGCCGCTGGAGGTGTACTGCCAGATTCCCCCGATCAACATGTACAGTGCGTTGCCACCATTGATCTTCAGCGGAGAACTCCAAGATCAAAATTTGATCACCCTTATCTTTGCCTGTGGGTCCCCCTCAGCCACACAGCAAGAACCGAACACGACTCCACGGCAACAGCCAAACACGGCCACACGGCCGCACCGCACCACCGATCGTGGGGATCCAGCAGCGAGATTCACAGCTACCATGGAGCCAAAAGCGATACAATCGATATGTTTCAATAATGAAGTCACCAAAGCACTACTGAATGCATTGACCTTCTGCCCGATTTTTTGTTCTGCGGGAGACAACGACCGCTATGCCGCCTCGAACCTGGTTCATTCGCCCAGCGTTGCTGATTGGCGGCATCGCAACGATGGCGGCAGGCGTCGTAGTCGCCGTACTCCCCATGGCCAGCGCTTCGACCACCACTCCGAAAGCCGCCACGCTCCCCCCGGCCGTTCGGCCGGTACCTCCAGCGCAGACGACCGCCCTGACGCGATACGTCGCCCCCGGAGCGTCGATTCAGAACGCAATCAACGAGGTGGCCGAGGCGGGCGGGGGCACCGTCGAGCTGGCGAGCGGGACCCATTCGATCACCACGCCCATCGCCCTGCGCAGCAAGGTGACCCTGACCGGCCAGGCGTCCACCGGTACCGGCCTGACCACGATCCGCAATGCCATCGGCACCGACATGACCATCATGCTGGACGGCAGGGCAGGCGGCCTCAGCGACGTCGTCGTCACGAAGCTCAAGGTGGACTGTGCCCTCACCGAGGCCCAGCGGGCATACACCGTTGACCCAAACCGGAACTATGGGGTTTACGTCACAGACACCAGTGCTGCGAACGACCGCATCATGCTGGACAGCCTCCAGATCACCTCATGCGCTGTCGGCTTCCACGCCACGGGCACCGCAGACCTGACAGTTCGCAACAGCAACATCCACGATAATGGCGGCCTGGCGAAGCGCTTCCACAACGTCTCCCTGAACCGGGTCTCCAAAGCGCTGCTGGCGAACAGCACCTTCACCGCCTCAACCTCTGGCAACGGCCTTGACGTCGTTGGCAGCAGCAACATCTCCGTGGAGGACGTCACCGCGAGCGGCAATGCCTTCCGGGGCATCCGTATCGCGGCTTCGAGCCACGTCGACATCCTCACCTGCCTGGCCACCAACAATGCCGACGCCGGTATCCTCATGGGCTCCGAAGCTGGTGGCATCCGCCGTTTCCGCATTCACAGCAGCACATCCACCGGCAACCGCATCGGCATTGCGGCCTCTTCGGACTCCAGTGACGGTGAGGTCCTGGGCAACACCGCCACCAACAACGCGGTCGACCTGGACATCAGCTCGACCTCGACGGCCATCCGCTGACCATGCCTGACCCGCTAGGCCGTGATCGTGACGCCGAAAACGGTGAAGAAAAGCAGGACAACCACCAGTACTCCCACACAGGCCAAGGCCCATACCCGGTAGTCGCGATGCAGCGGGCGCCTGCCTGTCCCGGCCTGGATGACCGGCTGGCCAGCATCAGCCCTGGCCGCCGCAGCGATTGTCACTGGATCACCGAGCCGCTCCAGGATGCCGCGGACCTGCGCCTCGGTCTCCTCATCGCCCTCATCGCCGGTCCCGCGCTCGCTGGCGATATGTCCTCGAAGGTCGTCGAGTAGTTCCGCCCGCTGTGACACGGGCACCCCGATCAACTCACTCTCGACTGAGCTCAGGTAGTCCTCGATGATCTTATCGTTTTGATCAGGTGAAGTACTCATCGTGTGCCCGTTTCTATGATGCGGTCGACGGTGTCCCGAAAGGCGGTCCACTCCCCTCGGAAATGCTGCAATGCGACTCTCCCAGTCGACGTCAGGGAGTAGTAGCGACGCGGGGGTCCGCTCGGCGACTCGCGCCAGACCGTCTCAACCCACCCCAAGCGGCGCAGCCTCGACAGCAACGGATAGATCGTCCCCTCACTGGTGGTAAGGGAACGCTCCGCGCCAAGCTGCCGTACCAGATCGGTGCTGTACTGATCACCACGCTCGATCAGGGCAAGAACGCAGAACTCCAGCGTGCCACGGCGCAGTGAGGTGGAAAGACCGCTCGACACTTCCATGTGACACACACTACCTTGTGTCGCAAGGCAGTGATAGTCCCAGCCGCGCAATCTCAATTTCCCCAGCTAGCTGATGCCCGAGCATCTGGAGTTCACACAGGATCACCCGATAGCGTGGACGGCCGGGAACGATCGCCGGTGAGGCGGAGCACGGGGACCCGCGCTGGCCAGGCGCAACGGATGTGTGAAGGGATGCCAAAGGTGAGCAGAGTCCCGCAACGCCGGCGTCGGCCTCAGCGGCACCCAGGCCGATGGCTGCTGGGCTTGCTGGTCGTGGCGCTGGCCGCCGGTGGAGCCGCCTTCTACTTCCGCCAGACGGCGGTGGAGGACGGCGCGGTCTCCGCCGTCGGGCTGCGGACCGAGTTCCTCACCAACCCGCTGGGGATTGACACGACAACGCCCCGCCTGAGTTGGGTACCAAGTACGACCAGGGATTTCACTCGCCAGCACGCCTACCAGATCCAGGTCGCGGAGTCGTCCTCGTCGCTCGGCGACGGGGTGAATCTCCAGTGGGACAGCGGCCGGATGGAGTCCGCCCAGAGCTGGGGCATCGCGTACACCGGCACCCCGCTGGTCAGCGGGCACCAGTACTGCTGGAGGGTCCGACTCTGGGACGGCAATCAGCGGGCCTCCGACTGGAGCGAGCAGGCGACCTGGCAGATGGGCCTGCTCGACGACGCGGCCTGGGGTGAGGCCACCTGGATCGCGGCATCGGCGAAGACGGCCCCCGCAGCGGTCCTGCTCCGCAGGGCGTTCGAGGTCGAGCAGGGGAAGGTGCAGCGGGCAACGCTGACCGTCGCAGGACTGGGCTTCCACGTCCTGTACGCCAATGGCACCCGGGTCGGCGACAGCGTGATGGCCCCAGCGTGGACCGGCTACAGCGACCGCATCGCATACACGACCTACGACGTCACAACGATGATCAAGGCGGGAGCTAAGAACGTCGTTGGCGTCGCCCTAGCCGGCGGCTGGTACCACCCGAACTCCACCGATACCGCAGGCCTCGCCACCATGTCGTACGTCGACGAGGAGAAGCTGCTGGCACGCCTGGACATCCAGCTTGAAGGCGGAACGGCACAGACCATCGTCAGTGACAAGCAATGGACCTGGGCGACAGGTGACGTGACGTACGCGTCCGTCCGCGGCGGCGAAGACATCGACCACACCAAGTCACGCAAGGACTGGTCATCCCGGGAAGGCGAGGTCGGGGCCTTCTCGCCGGTGTCGACCAAGGCCTCGCCGAAGGGCAAGCCCAAGCTGGTCTCGACCACGATGCCGCTGGAACGGAAAATCGGCACGATCGAGCTCACCAGGAAGCAGACCGGGACCGGGTATCTCTACACCCTGGAGCGCAACGTCACAGGGACGCTGTTGCTGATGCTGACCGGGACTCCCGGGACGACCGTGCGGATCCAGGTCGGGGAAGGGCTGGACGGCGATCGGGTCGACCCGTCCTGGCATGACCTTAATGATCAGGTTGGCACCGGCCGGTGGCAGCAGGTCAATCTCACCCTCGCCTCGGCAGAGCGCGAGACCTTCGAGACATCCTTCACCTACTTCGCCGGCTCATACCTGGATCTTGAAATCACGGCAGGCAGGCTGACCGCGGAGCCGTCCATGCAGGTGTACGAGGTCCATACGGACCTCGCCGCTTCCGGATCGTTCACGAGCGCGAACAAGCAGCTGAATGCGCTGCACGAAGCGGTACGTCGGACCTACCTCAACAACGCGCACGGGTACCCAACCTGCTCGCCGCAACGCGACCGGCTCGGAGCCGGCGCCATCGGCGCCGCGATGGCCGAAACCGGCCTGCTCAACTTCAGCAACGCATCGACCATGTACGCGAAGTGGATGGCCGATTTCCGGGACGCGCAGTCGGACGACGGATTCATTCCGCTCAGTGCCCCGGCGACAGCCGCCCGGAGCACGACGAACTGGAGTCCATGGTGGGGCAATGCCCTGGCCACGGTACCCCTCGACTCCTACCGGCTCACCTCGGACCGGAGGGTCCTCGAAGACCAGTACCCGGCCATGCGCCAGTATGCCGACTACCTGCTGAAACGAGCCAACGGGGGAATCTGGCCGGCTGCGACCACCCTCGCCCCTGACGAGCAGGCGATCGATACGGGTGACATCTCGCAATTCAACACCCTTGGGGTCTATGTCGCGGTGCAGGCTGTCGTTGAGACAGCCAAGATCCTCAGCAAGGACGAGGACATGTACGTCTACAAGGAGAAGGCGGAGCTCGTCCGGTCGGCGTTCAACACCAAGTGGTTCAGCAAGGCCCGCCATGCCTACGCGCGGCAGGCGGGCGGGACGTTCAAGCTGGCTCCCCAGTCGGTGCTGGCGATCGCCATCTCCACTGGCATCGTCCCGGACGGGGAGTCCGCCGCCGTGCTGTCCTCCCTGCTCGGCGACATCGCGAAACCTGCGATTGGCCAGAAGTATGCCTATCGCCTGCTGACCGGCGTCGTCGGGACCCGGTACCTGTTCCGGGTCCTGGCCGATGCCGGAGCGGCCGACACCGCCCACCGGATCCTGACCCAGTCCGGGTACCCAGGAGTGCTGCCCGCGGCGCTGTCGGCGGAGGGAACTCTCTACGAGCGGACCACGGACGCCGGAGGGTCGCACAACAGCCCCGGGTTCGGATCGTTCGGCACCTGGCTCTTCCGGGGGGTCGGCGGGATCCGCCTCGACGACCTGAACTCGACCGGCCTCATCAAGATCCGCCCCGGCCTGGTCAACGGCGTCGCCTGGGCGGAAGCAGAGGTGGTCACGGTTCGTGGGACCGTCTCCAGCCGGTGGGAACGGACCTCGACCGGGATTCGCTACCGGATCGTCGTTCCGGTCGGCGCTGCGGCGGAACTGAGCATCCTCGCGACTGCGGGAAACGTCGCCCAGGGATCCCAGCGGGTGGCCACGTTCACCGATCCAGCGGCCTCCGACCGGCAGATGCTGCACCTGCGATCGGGGACCTACATCATCGAAACCCGCTGACGGCCCGGCCGCCAAGGCACTCCCGCCGCCAAGGCACTCCCGCCGCCAAGGCGACGTCCGGCAGAGGGCGACGTCCGGCAGCCGCCAGCACCGCCCGGCGCATGGCCCCGGTGCGGGAAATGCCCGCTCCCCTGTGGCGAGGAGGATCCCGCACCGGAGCGCCCGCGCCGGCTGGCAGTCCTACGGCGACGTGCAGGTCAGTGCCGGGACGCTGGCCGTCCCCGAGCCGACCAGCCCGAACGTCCGCGATCCGCCTGCTGCGATCGTTCGGTTCCACGCAGTGTTCGTCATGGTCACGTTCGACCCGTCAACGGTCTTGACCGCGTCCCAGACATCGCCGAGGGCCTGGTCCGCGCCGAGCGTCCAGCGCACGGTCCAACCGCTGATGTCCTTGTCACCCGCGGAGACCGTCACCGTCGCCATGAATCCACCAGGCCAGGAGCCCGTCGTGGCCCAGGCCGCAGAGCAACTGCCGGAGGTCGAGGGATCCGTTGAAGGGGTCACAGGCTCCGTCGACGTCGTGTAGGTGGTCTCCGTGTAGGGACCGTTACAGTTGCCGGCACAGGATTCCGGGAAGGTGAACGAGTACACGCGACCGTCGTTGATCAGCTCGTCGTCGACATCGCGGACACGGATCTGGAACTGCTCCCCGCCCTCTGCGGTGCCGCCAATGATGTACGACTGACCCATGTCACCGTTCATCACGGCTGACTTCCAGGCACCGTTCTGGTAGTACTCCACACCATGGATGCCGTTGGGCAGGTTCGAGACGGCGATCGCTGGCCACCAGGCCATCGCACTCTGCAACCAGCCGATCTTGATGTCGCCGGTGTAGTCGGGTGCCTCAGTGAACTCCCACTCGATCTGGCGGTTGTTCCAGCGGTCAGGATCCATGTCCCCGACCTCAGCGCCGTCCTTGACGAACTTGTTCAGCGAGTCCTTCGCGAGATCCAGATGGTACGGGTCATCGCGGCACCAGGCGTTGCCGTCACCGCAACTGTCGGCGACCAGCATGTTGAGGGTTGCCCCGTTGTACTTGTCGGTCACCCACTCGCCCTCGCGGCAGAACGGCTGGTTTGTCTGGCCGTCATTCGTCCCGGTGCAGTAGTCACCGATCGTCACTTTCACCCAGCGACCGCAGTTGTGGCCGTTGTCCCACATGCCCATCTTGTCAGCGAGCGACGGGTCCATTGGGCGGTTGTAGAAGGTGCTG
The DNA here is from genome assembly GCA_016926535.1 of Micromonosporaceae bacterium. Taxonomy (GTDB): domain Bacteria; phylum Actinomycetota; class Actinomycetes; order Mycobacteriales; family Micromonosporaceae; genus JABDRL01. Next base: position 8,836 of record JAFGOK010000426.1, read on the forward strand.
TAGTCGCCGGGCAGGTCATAGACGTTGAGCGCCACGAAGTTCTGCGAGTCCAGATTGACCTGGGGCATGCCGCAGCCACCATAGGGTTGGCCAAGCGCATAGAACCACGTTGCATTGCCGGTGACGGGCTCTGGGGTTTCCTTGCTGACGAGCGCGTCCGCCGGACGCACCACCGCAACCAGCGCCACGGCCGCGCAGACCCCGAGCAGGCCGAGGACGGCCGTCCGGGTCCGCCTCCCCCGACTCCCCCGCCGCCCCCGTCGTAGTAGGCCAGCTGCCCTGTCATCTGGGTGGCTTTGTTTCCTTGCATCAATCGCTGCCACTCGGTACTCCTTCCACTACCGCAGCCGCCTTGCCATCGAACGCGGTGAGTGCAAGGTAGTTGCCGCCCAGATGGGCAGCCAGAGACCATTGTCATACTCCAATGGCGACAACGGAAGGCATGCGATCGACGCCAGGTGACGGCCGCGTACGGCAGCCGGCACCCGTTTTCCTCACAGCGCCGCCAAGGAAACTTTCGTCGCGGACAGCCAAAAAACGATCAAGACCTGGCCAACACCGCACTGCCGGTGTACGCGGCCCCTTCCGGGAAATAGCCGACCTGGAGCGTGCCGTCCTCTGCGAGCAGGAGTTCGACGGCCCCGCGCTCGGTACACGCCCCCGTGGTGATGTGCTCGGACGCTGTAGCTGCTGCTGTGTCAGCACTGGTCGCGGTCCAGGTGCCGGCGCAGCCAAGCGAGGGGTACGACACAGTCGCAACGGCGACCCCACCAGGGATACTCACCTGCATCGGCCAGACCTTGCCGTCGCTCTGCTGGAGGTTCCCAGACCATACCCCGGTCATCGAAGCGGGGAAGG
>JAFGOK010000427.1 GCA_016926535.1 Micromonosporaceae bacterium
GCTTGGCGCGGTCGGGACTCTCTTCGGCGGCAACTGCCGGCTGATGACGACAGCCGACGGTCTGGGCAACGCTGGAGCCGTCGTTGCCCTGACCGCTGGCGAGGCGAGGCGGCTGACGGTGACCGCGACCGGTCTGGCTGGGGTGCCTCTCCAGGTCAGGCTAGCCTGGATCACTCCGCAACGCCGGCAGCACATGATCGATGAGGCCGTCGGCCTCGCGAAGACCGCGACGACCGCTGTCCTCTTCGCGTTCAACGAGGGGACCGAGGGCGAGGACCGTGCGAGCCTGGCCCTGCCAGACAGCCAGGACGCGCTGATTGAGGCCGTCGCGTCGGCCAACCGGCGCACTGCGGTCGTGCTGAACACAGGGGATCCCGTGCTCATGCCGTGGCTGGACCGGACGCCAGCCGTCCTCCAGATGTGGTACCCCGGCCAGGAAGGGGCGGACGCGACGGCAGCCCTGCTGCTCGGCGAGGCCAACCCGGCGGGCAAGCTGCCGGTGACCTACCCGCGCGAGGAGGCTGACGCTCCGACCGCGGCGGCGGAACGCTACCCGGGGGTCGATGGTCACGCTGCCTACGGCGAGGGCATCTTCGTCGGCTACCGGCACTACGACGCCACCGGCACCACGCCGCTGTTCCCCTTCGGGCACGGGCTTTCCTACACCACGTTCCGGTACAGCGGCCTGGCTGTCACCCGCAGGGGCGGCACGGTCACGGTGGCATTCACCGTGCGGAACACCGGACGGCGCTCAGGGGTCGAGGTCGCCCAGGTCTACCTCGGCCCAGCCCGCTCGGTCGCGATGCCACAGCGCCAGCTGGCCGGGTTCGCAAGGGTCTCGCTGCCGGCCGGGGCAGCGAAGCGGGTGACGATCACGATCCCGAAGCAGACCCTCTCGTACTGGTCGACGGCTCGCCAGGGCTGGGTCGTCGCGGAGGGCAAGCGCCAGGTGATGGTTGGCTCGTCCTCTCGCGACATCCGGTTGACGGGCTCTATCGTTGTGGGTCAATAACTAGTTCCGGGAAGCCGGTAGCAGGGCTGGTTGGTCGCTGGGCCCGCAGCGATCCTCAAACCTGCTGCCGGCTTCTGCCATCTGTCTCATCCAGTGAGCTCCATGAAGCACAGTGCAGGAGAGAGACCATGCAGAAGATTGTGCAGAAGATCGTCATAAGTATCGTTGCCATCGGGACGGCAGCGGCGACCCTGGCGGCTGCGCCGGCGGAAGCCGCCGGGCGAGGTGCGCCGGTCGTCGGGACGTCATCCGGGGCGGTCGAGGGCTACCGCTCGGGGAGCGTCGACAGCTTCCTCGGGATTCCGTACGCAGCACCCCCGACCGGCGAGCTGCGCTGGCGCCCGCCAGCAACGGTCGAGCCGTGGCGTGGTGTGCGACAGGCGACGGCGTACGGCAACCGGTGCCCCGCCGCAGCGAGCACGAACGGTCCCAGATCGGAGACGGAGGACTGCCTCTTCCTCAACGTCCAGCGCCCGGCAACCGCGCGGGCAGGGCAACGGCTGCCGGTCTACGTCTGGATCCATGGCGGAGGGCTGGCCAACGGCAGCGGTAGCCAGCACGACGGGAGCCTGATCGTGCGCTCGACTGGCGCCATCGTCGTCACCATCAACTACCGGCTTGGGGTGTTCGGGTTCCTGACGCACCCCGGGCTGACCGGAGAATCCGGAGAGACCGGAGAGGCCGGAAACTACGGACTGATGGACCAGCAGGCAGCGCTGCGGTGGGTACAGCGCGAGATCGCCGCGTTCGGGGGCGACCGGAGACAGGTGACCATCGGGGGAGAGTCCGCCGGTGGGTTCTCGGTCTGCGCGCACCTGTCCGCTCCCGGATCGAGGGGAACCTTCTCGCGGGCGGTGATGCAGAGCGGGGCCTGCCTGACCCAGACGGTCGAGCAGGCTGAGGCGTCGGGGGTCGCGGTCGCCGAGGCGGTCGGCTGTGAGGGCGACCTGCCCGCCGCTGGCGCTTCCGCTGGTGCCGCCGCCGGCACGGCCATCGCGGCCTGCCTGCGGTCGGCCAGTGTCGGGGCGCTGCTCGACGCCCCGATGAACCCCGGGTTCGTCCGGGACACCCCGACCCTGCCGGTCGATCCCGAGGTCGCGGTCCGAACCGGTCGCTTCGCCCGGGTACCGATCATCATCGGGGCGAACAGGGATGAGGGCAGGACCTTCGCCCAGGGCTTCATGGGCGCCGATCAGGAGGCCTATGTCACGTGGGTGCGCTCGACCTTCACCGATCGCGCCGAGGCCGTCCTCGCGAGGTACCCCTGGCCCGCTGAGGCCGACGCCTTCACCCCGGCCTACCTTGCCGGTGCGATCATGACGGACTCGGGCATGATCGCGGGGATCGGGGGGTGCGCTCAGCGCTCGCTGACCACCGCGTTCGCGACGTACACGACGACGTTCTCCTACGAGTTCGACCACCGAACCGGCCCTGGCCTCTCGCCGGTGCCGGGCTACGTCTGGGGCGCTGGGCACGCCGCGGAGCTGGCCTACTTCTGGCCGAGTTTCGACAACGGCACCCCGATCGCGCCGACCTTCACCGCCGCTGAGCGCCAGCTGTCCGCTGACCTGGCGCGGGCGTGGGGTTCGTTCGTCGCAGGGCACCACCTGGCCGTTGGTACGGCGGGGTGGACGAGCTTCGGACATGGCGCCAGGACGATGGCACTGCGGGCCGGGGGAGCATCCCAGATGATCACAGACGAGACATGGGCGAGGAACCATGCCTGCGACCTGTGGGAACGCGAGTCCTGAGACGTTGAGGAAGGTGAAGCGTGCTGATGGTCGTCCTGGCATCAGCCTGGACGACCATCAGTGTGGAGTCGCGGATCAGCGCGCGGGCCAGCGCGCCTGGTTTCAGGGCATGGGTTCGACCGGCCCGACCGAGGGCACCGCGGTCCCCTTCTTCGAGCACACGGTCTGCGGGGAGCTCGCGAACAGGGAGGTCGTCTCGTCCGGGGGGTAGACGCGGAACCCCGCGACGTCCACGGGCTTGCACTCCGCCTCGTCGTAGAACCCGGCCCGGGACAGCAGGACGATGGCCTGCGCCGTGCCCTTGGAGGGGAGTGCGACCTTCTGCGGTTCTGTGCCGCTGGTCCGGGTCGCGGCGTCGTTGACCTGCGACCCCGACTGGCTGGTCATCAGTGAGACCCCGGGGTAGCCCAGCATCGTGCACGGCTCGGACCCCGTATTGGTGAAGACCAGAGCGATGGCCTGGTGACCGGCGGAGTTCCCGCCGCCGGCCTCTGTTGCCTCGACGCGTAATTTGTCCGAAGTGCACCGTGATCCGGAGTCTGACGGAGGGGCCTCGGGGCTGGTCCCGGACGGCTCTGGCTCAAGGCTCGGGGATTCGGATGGCACGCTCGGTGACGCCGACGGTGCCGCTGTGTCAGACCCCTTCGACTCGCAGGCTGTCACCGGGATGACGAGGGCGAGGGCCAGCACCAGTGTCGCTTTCCGGGCCGGACCAGGGATGATGATCATCAGGTGTCCCTTTCCGCCGTTCACTGAATCCCCCACGATCCGTGACGGCTGATCGTGCGTAGTCTATCGAGCCAACCGCACCCGACCGTGCTGAACTTGGGCTCAGTTCTCGGCGCGATCGGCCGATCGGCCTTACCATGGACCCGCTGTCACGATCGGCGCACGCTTCACGGTGGCGTGGCAGGATCGTTGCGGTTGTCGCAATGGCCGGGCTGGCGCCGCTCAGCGGCTGCGACGCCTTCGGCGGGTCTGCTGACCAGGCGGGTGGCGGGTCAACCCCCTCCTCCGGACCGCCCTGGCTGATTGTCGTCCAGGGCAGCGCGACGCCCTCGGCTGTGCCGACCTTCGCGGCGCCGGCGAGCTCGCCCCCCGCGCCGCTGCCGACCCCACCCGCGGTCGTCCGTACCGCGGTGACGCCGGGTTGGGTCCCGGATCCGTGCGGCGGGCGATTGTACGAGGGGAAA
>JAFGOK010000428.1 GCA_016926535.1 Micromonosporaceae bacterium
CACATCAAACAGCGGCGGGTCCGCCAGCGGCCGGATCGTCCGCACAGCGTCAACCCACCCGGCGACCGGCAGGTCCGCCAGAGACCCTCCCAGCAACGGCAGGGAAGCCTTGGTCGTCCCGATTCCGCCGATCGTGCCAATGCTGACAAAGACGTCATCAACGGTCCGCAAATCGAGAAGCGCTCGGTCAACGGCCGGCAGACTGAAGGTCACCTCCCGTCTGGCAAGATCCAATCGTCGGACCGCCGGCACCCGCCGGCTGATCTCTTCTGCGACGACCCATTCCAGCCCGTGCACGCAGCGAGCCAGGATCTGCGCTGTCAAGGTCCCGTTCCCCCTCCCGCAGGTCGCTCCCCGATCGTGATCACGGCGCGGGCATCAGACCCATGGCCGGAGAGTCTAGGAGCACGGCGAGCAAGGCTTTGTCGGACCAGCGGCATAGACTCGCCAGCGATGCACGCGATCCCCGATCCCCAGGTTGTCCCGGTTCGCCAATCGTCGCCCACCCAGTCGGCCCTTGAGTCCCCGGGATGGCACCAGGCTGCCGCAGCAGCCTCAGAGCAGCTCCTTGTTGGTCTGAACGGCCCCCAGTGCGAGGCGGCCACCCACTGTGGGTCCCCGTTGCTGATCGTCGCTGGGGCCGGTTCCGGAAAGACCAGAGTGCTGACGTACCGCATCGCATACCTCCTCGCGGCCCGGAACGTGCATCCTGCGGAGATCCTTGCAATCACCTTCACCAACAAGGCGGCGGCGGAGTTGCGGGAGCGAGTCGCGACGCTGATCGGTCCACGCGCGCGATGGATGTGGGTGTCGACCTTCCACTCCGCGTGCGTGCGCATCCTGCGGCGAGAGCACGAGGCTGCCGGCCTGAAGTCGACCTTCTCCATCTATGACGCCGATGACTCGCGCCGCCTGATGCAGCTGGTCGGTCGAGAGCTCGACCTCGACCCGAAGCGGTACCCGCCGAGATCCATGGCGGCCCAGGTGTCAAACCTCAAGAATGAGCTGATCGATCCAGACGACTTCTCCGCGCGGGCAAAGGGCCCGGCGGAGCGGATGCTCGCCGAGGCATACCAGCTGTACCAGCAACGACTCCGCCAGGCGCACGCACTGGATTTCGACGACCTGATCATGACGACCGTCGGCCTGATCCAGTCCCGGCCCGACGTCGCCGACCGGTACCGGCAACGGTTCCAGCATCTCCTGGTCGACGAGTATCAGGACACGAACCACGCGCAGTACATGCTGATCAAGGAACTGGTCGGGACAAGCGGGCAGCTGTGCGTCGTCGGGGACGCCGATCAGTCGATCTACGCCTTCCGTGGTGCGACGATCCGCAACATTCTGGAATTCGAGCGGGATTTCCCATCGGCTCGGACAATCCTTCTTGAGCAGAACTACCGCTCAACGCAGACAATCCTGACGGCGGCGAACGCGGTCATCTCGAACAACCTCGAACGCAAGCCCAAGCGGCTGTGGAGCGACGCCGGCTCGGGCGAGCAGCTCGTCGGATACGTTGCCGAGACGGAACACGCCGAGGCCGACTGGATCGACCGGGAAATCGCGCGGCTACGCCAGTCCGAAGCGGTTCGACCAGGCGATATCGCGATCTTCTACCGGACAAACGCCCAATCCCGGGTCTTCGAAGAACGGTTCATCCGCTCTGGCCTGCCGTACAAGGTCGTCGGAGGGATGCGCTTCTACGAGCGTAAGGAGGTTCGCGACGCCTTAGCCTACCTGCGGGTGGTCGCGAACCCCGATGACCTGGTCAGCCTGCGGAGGATCCTCAACACCCCGAGACGAGGTATCGGCGACCGGGCGGAGGCCTGCGTCGAAGCGCTGGCGATCCGGGAGAGGATCCCGTTTTCCGAGGCGCTCCGCAGGGCGAGAGAGGCACCTGGTATCGCGACTCGGTCGGCTAACGCCATCACGGAATTCGTCGCGATGATCGAAAACATCCGCCAGTTCGCGCAGACGGCAACCCCGGAGGAGGCGCTTGAGGCCATCCTCAACCGCTCTGGCTACCTCGCCGAGCTGGAGGAAAGCACTGATCCGCAGGACGCCGGGCGGGTGGAGAACCTCCAGGAGCTGGTCAGCGTCGCCCGCGAGTACACGGAGCGGGTCGAGGCCATGGCTGGGACCTTCGATGAGGCCGATCTGACCGACGAAGCCAGCCTGGCCGAGGAGCAGGAGTCCGCGCCCGATTCGCTGCGGGATCCCCTGGAGTCCGTCCCAACGGTCGCCGGTTTTCTTGAGCAGGTCGCCTTGGTCGCCGATGCCGACGAGGTCCCGGTTGACGACGGTGAGCACGCAGGGGTCGTGACCCTCATGACCCTACACACGGCGAAAGGGCTGGAGTTCCCCGTCGTCTTCCTGACGGGCCTGGAGGATGGGGTGTTCCCGCATCTGCGCTCGCTCAGTGATCCGAAGGCCCTGGAGGAGGAGCGCCGGCTGGCCTACGTCGGGATCACCAGAGCCCGCAGGCGGCTGTACCTCTCCCACGCCGTCAACCGATCGGCCTGGGGCCAGCCCCAGGTCAACCCCCCATCACGCTTCCTCGGAGAGCTGCCGGCCGACCTCGTCCGCTGGGAGCGGTCCGAGTTCGAGCACCCGAGATGGCCAGCTGGCGGGATCGGCGGCAGGCACGCAAGCCGGTCCCGCTTCGCAGAGGGCACGCCCGGAGCGGCCCGCCTGGCGGGGCGCCTCGGCATCAACGCGTCCGGCCTCACCACCGCCAGCGAGCTCGCCAGGCCGGCTCCCCTGGACCTCGCCCCTGGCGACCGGGTCAACCATCAACGCCACGGGCTGGGGAGGGTCTTGGCCGTCGAGGGCTCCGGGGGGCGGGCTCAGGCCCAGATCGATTTCGGGGAAACGGTCATATGGATCATTCTGCGGCACGCCCCCATGGAAAAGCTGTGAGCACGAGACGGGCTCCCGCCGGAGATGGCTGCTCGGAGACGACCACCACCTGGAGATGACTTGGCGGGAGGCGCTTCCTTCGGGGGA
>JAFGOK010000429.1 GCA_016926535.1 Micromonosporaceae bacterium
CGTGCCCGTCACCTCCCGCGACGGCGTGTCCCGGGGATCGACGACAGTCACCGACCCGGCCTCGACCGTGACTCGGCAGGAAACCTCACCCGGCTCGTCCAGCCGGTCGGCCAGCAGGTGCACGAGGGTAATCCCGAGCGCCTGCGGCGAGCCCCACGAGCCGGGCAGCGGCAGCTCCCGCGCCACTGTGCGGTACGCGTCGTCGATGACCACGAGCCGAGCCCGGACCCGAGCCGCAGGGTGATCACTCGGCCGGCGCAGGCAGCTCGCCGCCTCTGCGGCTCTCCGGTCGAGGTCATCGGAGAGCATCGCGCAGAGGTCAGCCGGGCACTCGACGAGCAGCGGCGTCGGGCCCGCCGGCCCGATCTGCCCCGGCGGCAGCAGGTGCGGCAACCACCTGGCCCAGGTCCAGTCGGCGGCCATGCCGGGGCGGGCCACCACCGCGATCGTCACGTCGTCCGGGGCGTGCAGCGCAGCGATCTGGGCGATGATCGCACGGGCGATCCGAAGCACTTCCGCCCGCTCGCCGATCACGCTGACCGAGCCGGCCTGGTCCAGCGGCAGGCACAGCGGCAGGCCTGGGACCAGTTCGAAACGGCGGACCAGGGCCTGGGCCTCCTGCCGCATGAACGGATCGGTGGGATTGGTCAGCGTGCCCTGATCCGACAGTTGCAGCTCCCTGGCCGGCAGCTCCCCGACCCCGACACGTACCCGCAGAAAGTCGCTGTCCAGGCGGCGGCGCTCCCACCGCCGGGCCGGGTCGCGGACGATGTCGAGCAGCCCGGTGACCGGCGGGTCGAGCCGGTGGGCCTGCCCCCGAAGCTCCTGCTCCTCGCCCCGCAACCGCTCCCGCACCCGCTCCAGGTGATCCAGGTACCGCTCCCGGTGCGACCGGCGCTGGCGGGTGGCCCGGCCACGCTGGCTGAGGTAGAACACTCCGGCCGCGGTCAGCGACACAACGATGATCACGGCGCCGAGGGCCGCGAAGCCTGAGCCGCGCAGGAACATCATCATGCTCATCGCGGCGCCCGCCCCGGCCATGGGGATCAGGGACTGGATCCCGGAGATGGCCTTCCCCTCCGGCAGCAGCGGCGGTGGTTCCACCGTTACTGGTCCGGCCGGCGGCGACGGGCACATCGCCCGCGCCGGGCGGTGGATCAGTCGTGTGGTCATCTCGGCCTCCCCGTCACTGGTGCCGGGCTACTGCTGCCCGGGCACGGCTGGCGGGCCACTGCTGGCGGGAGAGTCCGAGCACCTGACCGGCCAGGCGGGTGACCGCCACCAGGGTCGGCTCGGCAATCCAGGACGGGGTGATCAGTGCTCCGCTGGCCAGATGCCGGTCGTACGGGACGGCGACCACGGCCAGCCCCAGCTGGCAGAGTTCCCGGCAGGCCACGTTCGTCTGGAGCGCTGCCGCCCCGTGGGGGTACGGGCTGTTCAGGACGACGACGGTCCGCTCCGGCACGATCTCCGGTTCAGCTGGCGCCGTCTGGGTCAGCCCCCGGATGGTGGCCCGCACCCCGTCCGGGGTCGCTGCGGTCACCAGGACCGTGGCATGGGAGGTCGCGAGCACGGCGGCTGCTGGCGGGGAGACCGGGGCGATGGTGCTCGCGCCATCGGTCACGCACACCGCGAACACCCGCGACAGTGCCTGGGTGACTGTGGCACACAGTTGCGGCTGCCCGGGGGCCCCGCTGGGGAGCACCCACAGCCCGGCCAGGGTGCGGGGCAGCAGGCTCAGGAATCCGCGAAGGTCACCGCCGCGGGCTGCGAGCAGCTTCGGTGCGAGACAACCCAGTTGCGGCTCGTCGGAAGCGCCGAGCCGCCAGGTCAGCGAGCCCTCGCCCGGATCGGCGTCGGCTGCGAGCACCGGGTCGGCGCGGCGAGCGGCGTACACCGAGGCGAGGATGGTCGCGATGGTGGAGGAACCTGCCCCACCGTGCCCAGCGACGACCGCGATCCTTCGGCCGGTGGTGAGCGGCAACTGGGCCTGTGTCGTCAGGTCCTCCAGTTCTCTGGTTGACTGGTTGTCTGTGAAAATCCGGCTGGTGGTACGCAGGAACCGGCGCAGGGCGCTCTCACCGTCAGCGATCCGCCGGACGAACTGGATGGGCTGCGCCCCGCCGTCGTCGGCGTCGGCTGGCCTGGCCGGAAAAGCCGGGCCGCTGTCGGGAAAAGCCGGGGCGCTGGCCCGGAAGGCCCCGGCTGGCCTGGGCGGATAGGAGATCAGTGATGTCTTCATAGGGCACCCAATCAGAAGGTGTCGAGCAGCCGCGAGTACATCCCGAACGCTCCGACGGCGACGGGAATCTGGGCGATGACCACGACCGCCTCGACCCGGTCGGCGGCCTGACGGAGGCGGGCACGCAGGTGGGGTGACAGCCTCAGCAGCAGCGGGCCGAGCGCCAGCACTGCCACGCCGAGCGCGACCGACGCCTGCCAGAACCGCTGGTCCGCAGACGTCCTCGTCCAGGACAGCAGCAGGCCTCCGCCGATCACGAGGGCGGCACCGAGCAGCGCGACCACTTCGCTGGTGAGTGGAAACGCGCGGGCCCGCAGCCCGAGGGTGACCCCGATGAGACCGGCCAGCGTCAGTGTCCAGGCGGACGGGGTACCAGTGGTGAGTAGCGCTCCGGCCAGCCCGCCGGAGACCGCAGTCGACAGGCAGGCCAGGGCAAGCCCCCGGTGCGCCGAATCCACAGCGGACTGTGCAGAGACCCGATCGACCGGTTCCCCGTCGCTGCGCCGGTCATCCAGCTGGGTCAGGCCGGAGGCCACCATCGCCAGTCTCGGCAACGCGCCAACCGCACCGACCGAGATCACCGCCATGATCGTGGCCACGCGGGCGGGCACCAGGCCTGCCTCGAGGAGTCCCGCCCAGCCGCCCAGCAGGATCAGCACCGACCCGCCCGCCAGCAGGCCTGCCCGGCGCTGGCCGGCCGTCAGGCCCAGCAGCACGGCCAGCAGACCGAGCCCGGCCGTCCACAGCATGGCGCGTCGAGGCCATTCGTCGGCCCAGCCGGGGACGGTGGTCGCGGTGATCGCGGCGCCGCACACCAGCAGCGCGGTCCCCGGTCCGGGCGCAGTCCCCGGTCCGGGCGCAGTCCCCGACCCTGGCCGGCCGGCGATCCCGGCTGCCACCCCAGTCACGGCGATCAGCAGCCCCAAACCAGCAACAACAGGGGCAGGTACCGCTGTGACGAGCAGCGCTGCTGCTACCGCAGCAGCGCCAGCGCTCACCGCAGTGGCCGTCCAGGCCGCCGCAGCCTGCCCCCAGCGCCCGGAACGCCGGTCGAGGTCGTCGCTGACCTCGTCGGACACGTCATGGACGGTGGCGGCAGGCGGGGCGTCCGCCAGCTCGTCCACCCGGAGCAGAGCGCCGTCTGGGACCTGCCCGTCGCGCAGGGTGCACGCCAGATCAAGCACCTGGCCGTCCAGTGTGCTCACCTGGTATCCTGCCCGATCGCTCTCCGGCGAGTAGCCCATCAGGTCGACGATCTCCGGGAGCAGCAGGCCGAGGGGCTCGACCGAGGGCAGCACCAGATCGATCCGCCTGTGAGGTCCCAGGAGCGTCACCCTGGTGAGCCGGTCGGCCGATCTCGGATGGGCGCTGGTGACCAAACCGTTCATGACTGCCGAATCACCACCTCGGCCGAGGCACGAGCCGGAGTCCTGGTCGGGGTTTGCTGCTCCGCGAGCAGGGTTCGTACCAGCGACCAGATGACACAGGCCGCACAGGCGACAGCCGCCAGGATCACACCAATACGAAGCCAGTTGAGATTGTCACCCACCAATTTCGCCCGCCGTCCCCTGCCCCACAGCAGAAGCTCACGCATGCGGGCGCGGCGAACCGCGACTGATTCAAGGAGTTGAGCATCATATTCGCGGGCCATGAACTGGCTCCCAACCTCAGCGCTGTCTCATGGAAACACTGCGTGACGGTAGGGGGCCTGCCTCGGTCAACCGCTGGAATCGACTTGTCGTGCCACTGGAACGGCAGCTGAAGGGGTGTTCGGCCGGCTCGGCCTCAGGCGGAGTACCTGACCCAGTCGACATGCGTGACGACCTCTTCCGGGGTTTCCGGAGTGACCGATGGGACCGGGCCATCCGGACCGGGAACAACCTGGATGTAGAGGTACATCGGGACGGTCGGGATGTTCACGGCATCCGCCAACTCGCGCGTGTCGATGATGGGCGCCCCGTTGAGAGAGACCACCACGAAATCCGCTCGCCATTCGATCGAATACGTGGCCCAGGCGGTGAAGTCACCGGCCACCGCGGCGCCCGTGATGACCTTTCCACCGATCCCCCGCAATTCCGGGTACATCGAGGTCCGGTTCCCCTGATCGACCCGAGCCAGGGTGAGATAGCCATCTTCTTCAGTGCCTTTGTATGGAAACAGGCC
>JAFGOK010000430.1 GCA_016926535.1 Micromonosporaceae bacterium
GAATCGGCTCATGCGCGGACTCCGGCGACGGTCTCCGCCATGGCGGCGCGCCAGGCGAACCCCTGCGAGCCGCGCGCGGCCTGGGGCCAGAGCGCCGCCAGCTTGGCGCCGTGGCTGACGGGAATGACCCGCCAGCCACCCCGTACCAGGGTGAGTGCAGCAGCCGTGTGGTCCTGGCCCGCCCGCCGCTGGTCGGCGTCGCCCAGCCCGAGCCAGGACGCGCTGTCGATCAGGAGGGCGATACAGGTCGTTCCTCCTGCCCGTAGCGTTGCCAGCAGCTCCGCCTCGGCCGGGGTCAGCAGGCCGAACGCCGCAATGATCAGGCCGGTGTCCGACTGCTGGCGGAGCTGCTCCGCCAGCCGCGGGACAGTCGCATTCGACGTCATCCGGATCTCTGCCAGATGATCAAGAATGGTGCCCTCGCCGCCGGGCTCCTGGCTCGTCTCCGTCCGAGCCCCGTCACCGGTGGCAAGGAGCAGGCGGTACTGGCTCTGCCTGAGGTGGACGATGACGCTGGCAACGGCGGAAACCGCCCACTCGAAGCTCGACGCCGGCCCCTCGCCACGGTGAGCCTGAACTCTGGTGTCGAGGACGACCGTTGCGCGAGCTTCCCAGGGCTGTTCCTCCCGCCGCACCATCAATTCTCCGACCCTCGCGGTCGAGCGCCAGTGCACCCGGCGCAGGTCGTCGCCTTCGCGGTACGCCCTGGGCGCGGCGTCATCTTCGCCGTGGACAGCGACCGACCGGGATCTCATGTCTCCGCACCCGGCGTGCTCCCCTGCGAGTTGGAAGGCTGGCAGGGCGACGATCTCCGGGATCACGGTGAGGCGATCGGTTGCCGGGAAACTGCGGATGACCTCACACAGGCCGAACGGATCGGTCAATCGTACGACCAGCGGCCCGACGACGTAGCGGCCTCGGATGTCGGCGCGGACGGTGTAGCCGACAGAGCTCGGCCGTTGGGCCTCCAGCCGTTCCAGGACCAGCCGGGGCCGATTGCCCAGGGCGTAGGGCAGCCGGTCCTCCAGGAGCATGGTGCCGGTCGGGAACCGGGTGAGGTTGCGGAGCTTGAGCACCACTCGCGCCCCCGATCCGACGGAGACCCTGCGCGGTTCGAGGCTGCGCAGGCAGGAAAGGTGATAACGGGCTCTTCCGATGTACCAGGCCGCCATGAGCGGTAGGACCGCGAGCAGGACGGCAACCCGCAGCAGGTCCTTCTCACCCAGCAGGACAGCTGCGAGCGCTGCCGCTGCTGCGGCGGCGAGGAAGCAGCGTCCTCGGGTCGTCAACCCGCTGAGGGCGTCACGCATACTCGGCACCTTGGTTCACTGGTCGGGGTGGCACGGTGTGGTGGTCCTGGTCAGCGACCTCGACTGTCGTATCGACCGCCCGGCCGTGCCGCGTAGGTGGGATGGGGCTGCTGTCGTTCGATGGGCAGGGGCAGCTTCCTGACGAGGTCGGCAAGGATCGCGTCGGTCGTCCGGCGGGTCAGGTGGGCGTCGGCCGTCGGGATGATCCGGTGCGCGAGCACCGGTACCGCCAGGGCTTGCAGATCATCTGGCAGGACGTAGTCGCGCCCTTCGAGGGCCGCCACCGCTCGGGCCGTGCGGAGCAGTTGCAGGGTGGCCCGGGGGGAAGCGCCGAGGCGGAGTTCTGATGCCTCCCGCGTGCTGTTGACGAGGTTGACCGCGTAGTACTTTACGGTCTCTGCGACGTGGATATTTCGGACCGTTGCGATGAGGCGGCGTACCGTCAACGCGTCGGAGACGGGCACGAGGCTGGCGAGAGGATCACTGCCACCGTGCGCGTCGAGCATGGCGATCTCAGCTGCCGCGTCCGGATACCCCATGGCGATTCGAGCGGTGAACCGATCTCGCTGGGCCTCCGGCAGCGGGTAGGTCCCCTCCATCTCGATCGGGTTCTGGGTGGCGATCACCATGAACGGGGCCTGGAGGGTGTAACTGACGCTGTCGACGGTGACCTGGTGCTCCTCCATGCACTCCAGCAGGGCCGACTGGGTCTTCGGCGACGCTCGGTTGATCTCGTCGCCCACGACGATGTTCGCGAAGACCGCGCCGGGTTTGAACTCGAACTCCCGGCTTTCCTGGTTGTAGACACTGACTCCGGTGACATCGCTCGGCAGCAGATCGGGGGTGAACTGGATACGACGGACCGAACAGTCGATGGAACGAGCCAGCGCCTTGGCCAGCATGGTCTTGCCGACTCCGGGGACGTCCTCGATCAGCAGATGCCCCTCGGCGAGGAGCACCGCGAGCGCGAGACGTACGGTGGCGGTCTTGCCCTCGATCACCTGCTCGACGTTGGCGACAATCGCCGAGGCGGCGGTCTGGAACTCCCCTGCGGACAGTGGCGCTGTCGTCTCTTCGAACATGCGGTACTCGGTCAAGGGGTCTCCCTGTATCTCACACGCGGTCGCCCTACCCGAAGGCGTGTGGCACCGGTCGATATGACAGTTGCATCACAGGCTAGCTTCTTGGCGCATCATTACCGAAACAGTGATCGTACGGTGTCCCTGTTCCGGCATTGATGCAGATTCTGTGCGAGCGGGTAGCCGCTGTGCGCGCGCGGGTAGCCGCTGTGTGGTAGCTGGTGGGCTCGGGTATCATCGCGGCATGACCCGGGCGATTCGACTTCTTGGTGGGCCGTGCTGACACGTCCCGCGTGCCCGCACGGCGACCCCTCCCGAGTGAGGGGTTTTTTCATGCCCGAATCGTGGCGGCAAGTACTGACCTGTGATAGTGGCCTACACACCATGCCCCAAGGGACAGCGACGAGACGAGAGTGACAGCGATCATGAGCGAGGTAGCCGAGGCCAAGGCCGGAGGTGGGCTGGACATCCCGCCCTTCCGGTACACGGCGGCGATGGCGAACGACATCGAGGCCCGGTGGCAGGCCTACTGGGCGGAGCATGGCACGTCCCACACGCCGAACCCAACCGGCCCACTCGCCGATCCGGCGCATCCCCGGGCCGAGGCTCCGAAACTGTACGTCCTCGACATGTTTCCATACCCGTCCGGGGCAGGCCTGCACGTCGGGCACCCGCTGGGATATATAGGGACGGACTGCTACAGCCGATACAAGCGGATGACCGGCTTCAACGTCTTGCACCCCATGGGCTTCGACGCGTTCGGTCTGCCAGCGGAGCAGTACGCGGTGCAGACCGGCACCCATCCGCGCGTGACGACCGAGGCCAACGTCGAGCGGTACCGCCAGCAGCTGCGCAAGCTGGGTCTGGCCCACGACGAGCGCCGCAGCGTCGCGACGACGGAGGTTGGCTACTACCGCTGGACTCAGTGGATCTTCCTGCAGGTGTTCAACTCCTGGTTCGATCCGCAGCGGAACGCCGCGCGCCCCATTGCCGAGCTGGTCGAGCAGTACGAGCGGGGCACCCGGGCCACGCCGGACGGCCGGCCGTGGGCGCAACTGTCGGCCACCGAGCGGCGCGCGGTCATCGATGACCACCGCCTCGCCTACATGTCCCACGCCCCGGTCAACTGGTGTCCGGGGCTGGGGACGGTCCTGGCCAACGAGGAGGTCACGTCGGAGGGGCGCAGCGAGCGCGGCAACTTCCCCGTCTTCAAGCGCAACCTGCGCCAGTGGATGATGCGCATCACGGCCTTCGGCGATCGCCTGCTGGCAGACCTCGACGGCCTAGACTGGCCGGAGAAGGTCAAATCGATGCAGCGCAACTGGATCGGCAGATCCACCGGGGCAAACGTCGACTTTCACGCTGCCGGCTCTACCGGGACGGACATCTCGATCCGGGTGTTCACCACCCGACCGGACACCCTGTTCGGCGCGACGTACATGGTGCTGGCTCCAGAGCACGAGCTGGTCGCAACCCTGACAGCGCGGGAGTGGCCAGAGGGCACCCGGTCTGCCTGGACGGGAGGGCACGAGACACCGGCTGAGGCCGTGGCGGCGTATCAGGCCTTTGCCTCCGGCCGGACCGAGACCGAGCGGCAGGCCGAGAGCAAGGAGAAGACCGGCGTCTTCATCGGGACTTTTGCGACCAACCCAGTCAATGGGCATCAGGTGCCGATCTTCATCGCGGACTACGTGCTGGCTGGCTACGGCACTGGCGCGATCATGGCGGTGCCGGCGGAAGACGAGCGGGACTGGGAGTTCGCCGAGGCGCTGGACCTGCCGATCGTCCGTACTGTCCAGCCTCCGGCCGGCTTCGACGGCAAGGCGTACACCGGAGACGGCCCGGCCATCAACTCCTCGAACCCGGCGACCGGCCTGAACCTGGACGGGCTGCACATCGACGCGGCCAAGGCCAGGATGATCGAGTGGCTGGAGTCCGCAGGTGTCGGAGCTGGGGCTGTCACCTACCGGCTGCGGGACTGGCTGTTCAGCCGGCAGCGCTACTGGGGTGAGCCCTTCCCGATCGTCTATGACGCCACCGGCCTGCCGATCGCGCTGCCGGAGTCGATGCTGCCGGTTGAGTTGCCAGAGATCGAGGACTTCTCACCCCGCACGTTTGATTCGGAGGATGCCGAATCATCGCCGGAGACCCCGCTGTCCAGGGCGAAGGACTGGGTCGAGGTGACCCTCGACCTGGGCGACGGGCCGAAGACCTACCGGCGCGAGACCAACACGATGCCGCAGTGGGCTGGCTCCTGCTGGTACGAGCTGCGCTACCTGGACCCGACCAACGATCGGGCGGCCGTGGCAGCGGCCAACGAGCAGTACTGGATGGGACCGCGCGAAACCGGCGGCGGGGTGAGTCCCGACCCGGGCGGGGTCGACCTGTACGTCGGCGGGGTGGAGCACGCTGTGCTGCACCTGCTGTACGCGCGGTTCTGGCACAAGGTGCTCTACGACCTGGGGTACCTGTCGAGCTCCGAGCCGTTCCGCAGGCTGTACAACCAGGGGTACATCCAGGCGTACGCCTACAAGGACTCGCGCGGGATGTATGTGCAGGCCGATGAGGTCGTCGAGCGCGACGGGCGTTTCTACCACGACGGCGTCGAGGTCACCCGGGAGTACGGCAAAATGGGCAAGTCACTGCGAAATGTGGTGACTCCCGATGAGATGTGTGAAACCTACGGGGCTGACACCTTCCGGGTCTACGAGATGTCCATGGGACCGCTGGACGTTTCCCGCCCGTGGGAGACCCGGGCCGTCGTCGGATCGCAGCGCTTCCTCCAGCGGGTCTGGCGGCTGATCGTCAACGAGCAGACCGGCGAGACGACGGTGTCGGACGCGCCAACCGACGACGAGACCCGCAGGTTGCTTCACAAGGTTATCGCCGGGGTGCGGGAGGACATGGACGAGCTGCGGCTGAACACCAGCGTCGCCAAGCTGATCGAGTTGACCAACCGGGCGACCGCC
>JAFGOK010000431.1 GCA_016926535.1 Micromonosporaceae bacterium
CACCAACCAGCCCCCGGATGCGCCGCCCGGGAGCGCCAGCTACTGAACCGGTTGCGTGCATATCGATGACCTGTCTAGGCTATGCGCACCTCGCGGGAGCATCAGCCTCGGCCACCCATACCACGGTCACCTAATGATGATCACGACGCCACTCCATGCGGTTCGGCCCAGGTCCAGCCCCGCTGAACCCCATCGAAGCTTAACGAGGTAAACCATGAGAAAACGATTTGTCGTCGCTGGAGCAACGGCGCTCGCCGCCGTCGCCGCCTCCACCTTTGTGTTCATGCAACCCGCGCAGGCAGCGGTCGGGATTCACGTCAGCGGCACCAACATCGTTGAGGCCAACGGCAGCAACTTCATCATCCGCGGTACCAGCCACGCCCACACCTGGTACTCCAGCCAGACCAGCTCGTTCGCCAACATCAAATCCTTCGGCGCCAACACGGTTCGGGTGGTGCTCTCTGGCGGCCGGTGGACCGCAAACGGCGCCAGCGACGTCGCCAACGTCATCTCGCTGTGCAAGACCAACAAGCTGATCTGTGTCCTGGAGAACCACGACACCACCGGCTACGGAGAGCAGGACGGCGCCTACACCCTCGCCCAGGCCGTCGAGTACTGGACCAGCATCAAGAGCGTCCTGGTCGGCCAGGAGAACTACGTCATCATCAACATCGGCAACGAGCCGTACGGCAACAACAGCCCTGAGGCCTGGACAGCCGCGACCCAGAGTGCCATCAAGTCGATGCGCAGTGCCGGCTTCGAGCACGCCCTGATGGTCGACGCTCCCAGCTGGGGCCAGGACTGGGCCGGCGTGATGAAGAGCAACGCCAAGACCGTCGCGGCAGCGGACCCCAACGGCAACACCATTTTCTCGGTCCACATGTACGGCGTCTACGACACCGCCGCTGAG
Source organism: Micromonosporaceae bacterium (assembly GCA_016926535.1). Classification (GTDB taxonomy): domain Bacteria; phylum Actinomycetota; class Actinomycetes; order Mycobacteriales; family Micromonosporaceae; genus JABDRL01. The sequence goes on from JAFGOK010000431.1 coordinate 911, forward strand.
ATCACCGACTACGTCTCCGCCTTCAAGACCATGGGCCTTCCGCTCGTCATCGGCGAGTTCGGCGACATGCACTCCGATGGCAACCCGGACGAGGACACCATCATGGCGACGGCCGTGTCCCAGGGAATCGGCTACATGGGCTGGTCCTGGAGCGGCAACGGCGGGGGCGTCGAGTACCTCGACCAGGTGGTCAGCTTCGATCCCAAACAGATCAGCAGCTGGGGCACCCGCCTGTTCAACGGCACCAACGGCATCAAGGCGACGGCCAAGGAGGCCAGCATCTACAGCGGCCAGACCTCCAACCCGACGAGTGCCTCGCCCAGCGCTTCGACGACCTCGACCTCGCCCTCGCCCTCGACGATCCCGAGCTCTTCGAGCCCGACGAGCGGTACGAAGGGCTGCTCCGCCGCCTACTCGATCACCGGCCAGTGGCAGGGAGGCTTCCAGGGCGACGTCAAGGTGACGGCGGGCAGTTCCGCCATCAGCGGCTGGACCATCACCTGGACCTTCGCGAACGGGCAGACCATCACCCAGTCCTGGAACGCGACGGTCACGGCCAGCGGCTCCAGCGTCACGGCGAAGAACGTCTCGTACAACGGCAGCCTTGGCGCCGGTGCCAGCACCAGCTTCGGCTTCATCGGAGCCTGGAACGGCACGAACAGCGCCCCGGCCGTGACCTGCACGGCGAGCTGACGCAGCGCAGCCACAGTCCCTGTTGCCGGTCGCTCGAAGCCCGGCGGGACCTTCAAGGCCTTCGGGGCCTTCGGGGCCTTGGCGGGATCCACTTCCTGGATTCCGCCAAGGCCCCTGCTCGTTCCGATGGGCACTACTGACGGTCGGCCCGCACGGCCTCGACGACCTCAGCGATCACGCGCTCGGCGTCCTCGTGCTGCACCTGGCAGGTGCCAGCGGCGACGTGGCCCCCGCCGCCGTACCGGAGCATGACGGACCCGATATCCGCCGGGGAGGTGCGGTCAATGATCGACTTTCCCACGGCCAGCACAGTGTTCATCTTCTGCTTGCCCCAGATGACGTGCACCGAGACCCTGGCCTCCGGGAACAGCGCATACACCATGAACCGGTTGCCCGCGTAGATCGTCTCCTCGCCCCGAAGGTCGACGATGACGAGGTCCCCGATCACTCGGCTGACCCGGCGAAGCTGATCCGTGAACAGCCCGGTGTGGGCCTGGTAGAGATCTGCCCGCTCCGCGACGTCGGGCAGGACCAGGATCTCCGCGACGTTCTGGTGCCGCATGCAGGCATCGATCAGCTGCATCATCAACTGGTAGTTTGATATCCGGAATTCCCGAAATCGCCCAAGACCGGTCCTGCTGTCCATCAGGAAGTTGAGCAGGGTCCAGCCGGTGGGATCCAGGATCTCGGTCAGTGTGTACGCGGCGGAGTCCGCCCGGTCGACCGCGTCCATGAGCTCGCTGGACACCATTGGAAAACGCCCAGCCCCGCCGAAATGGTCGTAGACGACCCGGGCTGCCGATGGAGCATTGGCGTCGATGATGTGGTTGACCGCCCCAGGGGACACTCGCAGGGTCTCGGAGTGATGGTGGTCAAAGACCAGGTGAGCATCCTCGACATAGGGAAGATTTGTCAGGATATCGCCCGCAGTGATTTCGATCTTGCCATCCTGGACGTCCTTCGGATGGACAAAGGTGATGTCCTCGATGAGCCCCAGGTGACGCAGCAGCACCGCGCACACCAGGCCATCGAAGTCGCTGCGGGTCACCAGCCGGTACTTCACGAGCGTCCCCCTCATCGGCGCAGGCAGTCCGACGACCACCCATCGGCAGGCACCGGACCGGTTGAAGCCTTCGGCCAAACCAGGGACGGTGGAGCGACCCGGGGCTCAGATCGTCGCTGGCCACACCAGCGCCTCGTCCGGCACCGCCTCCCGCAGCCTCACGGTCTCGCCCGGGTGGAGCAGG
>JAFGOK010000432.1 GCA_016926535.1 Micromonosporaceae bacterium
AGCCTGCTGCGCAAGGCGTTGCGCGAGGCCGGGTACCCGGAGGTCGCCGTCGTCGCGATCAGCGCCGTCGGCATCGAGCGGCATCCGGGGTTCTCGCTGACCCCGGCCCTGGTGCACCGGGCGATGCAGGCGGTGGTCCTCGGCGACCTGCTTCAGACCGTGCTGCTGCGGGTGCGGCCCTACGAGGTGGAGCCCGGGGCGGCCAATGCCCTGTACCAGCACTGGGACCAGGTCATCCGGGAGTATTTCGTCGAGGAGGGACATTCGCCCACCCTCGGGCGCAGGGTGGGCTACAGCTGGCTGATCGACCAGATCGTCAGGGCCTTCGATCGCCTGCCGCTGGTCGAGGGCGAGCGCAGGCCGCTGGTCGGCATCGTTGGGGAGATCCTGGTCAAGTTCCATCCCGACGCGAACAACAATGTGGTCGGCGTGGTCGAGGCCGAGGACTGCGAGGCAGTGCTCCCTGGGCTCGCGGAGTTCATCCTGGAGTCGCTGCCCACCGGGGAGTGGAACTACCAGCACCTTGGGACAGAATCGAAGGCTCGGCAAGTGAAGAAGGCGCTTGCCTGGGTCTTCGAGCGGTACCGGAAGCCGGTCCGCCGGGCGCTGGCAACGGCAGGGGACAAGTTCTTCCAGCCTGGCCAGATCTACGAGATGGCCCAGCGGGCCTCAACCGTGTTGTCTCTGGGCAACCAGGCCGGGGAGGGATGGCTGCTGACCGCGGAGATGCTCGAACTGATCGACCACGGGGTTCCCAACATCATCTGCGCCCAGCCGTTTGCCTGCCTGCCCAACCACGTCACGGGCAAGGGGATGTTCCGGGAGCTGCGCCGGCAGTACCCGCAGGTCAACCTGGTCGCGATCGACTACGACCCGGGGGCGAGCGAGGTCAACCAGCTCAATCGGATCAAGCTGATGATCTCGGCGGCCCACCTCCGGCGGAGCACGTGACGCCGGGGCCGTCGAGAACGACGGGCAGCCGGGGCACCGCCTGATTCAGGATCGCCTCGAAGGCCTCCGGCCCGAGCGGCTTGGCGAAGTGGTAGCCCTGGGCGACCGCATACCCGAGCTGCGCCAGCTCGTTGGCCTGCCCGACGTCCTCGATCCCCTCGGCGATCGCGTCGATGCGCAGCACGTGGCTCAGCCGGATTACCGCCTCCGCGACGGCGGAACCCTCCGGGGTGCCGTCGAGCTCCGTGACGAAGCACCGGTCAAGCTTGAGGATGTCGACCGGGAGGTTGGTCAGGTAGCGCAGGGAGGAGTACCCGGTCCCGAAGTCGTCCAGAGCGAGCCGGATGCCATGGTCATGAAGCTGGGCGAGGACCCTGATGGCGATATCCTCTTTGACCAGTGCGTTTTCGGTGATCTCCAGGGCGAGGTCGTGCGGGGCGAACCCCGTCTCATCCAGGATCCTCAGCACCTGGTCGACCAGGTCCGGGACCTCCAGCTGCTGTGGTGACAGGTTGACGCTCAGGGCGAGCCCGCGATCGCCGGACCACCCCTGCTGCCATCGACGGACCTGGGCGCAGGCCGAACGCAGAACCCAGGCTCCCAGCGGTTTGATGAGCCCACTGTCCTCGGCCAGCGGGATGAAGGCCAGCGGGCCGAGGGTGCCGAGCGTCGGATGCCGCCAGCGCACCAGCGCCTCAGCGCCGAGCAGCTCCCCGCTGGCGATGGCGACGATCGGCTGGTACTCCAGGTACAGCTGCTGCTGCGCGATGGCCGTTTCCAGCTCCCTGACGGTAGGGGTGCCGGCGGTATGGGCGGTGTCCAGATCAGCACGGAACATCTGGTAAGAGTTTCCCTTGCACCGCTTTGCCTTGTACATAGCGAGATCGGCTTGTCGTAGCAGCTCATCCGGATCATGGGTGTCCTGATCCTGGATCGCGATGCCGATGCTGAGGCTGACCTGGAGGGTGTGGCCGGCGGCGTCGATCGGCTTGATCAGCCCGCTGATGATTCGCTGGGCGACGTCCTCCGCATTTCTCGGCTCATCGATCTTCGCGAGGACAATGCCGAACTCGTCTCCCCCGACCCGGGCGACCGTGTCCGATCCCCGCACACTGGCCTGGAGCACCTGAGCCGTGGTGACCAGCACGGCGTCGCCGGTCTCGTGGCCCCAGGAGTCGTTGATCCCTTTGAAGTCGTTGAGGTCGAGGAACAGCACCCCGGTGTGCCAGGTGAGGCCGTCAGCGCTGAGTAGCGCCTGAGCGAGGTCCTGGAGGAAAACGGCGCGGTTGGCCAGGCCGGTCAGGGCGTCGTGTGAGGCCTCGTGAGCCAGCTGGTCGGCGAATCGGCGGCGCTCGGTGACATCGCGGTGGTTGAACACGATGCCCCGGATGGTCGGATCCGCCAGCATGTTCCGGGCGACGATCTCGTGCCAGTGCCAGGTGTTGTCGGCATGCCGGAGTCGGGTCTCGAAGCGGACTTCCTGAGCGGGGTTCTGAATGATCGCCCTATGGATTCTCATGGCCCGTTCAACGTCGTCCGGGTTGAGCAGCTCCTGGTACGGTCGTCCGGCCAGTTCCTCCGGGCGGTACCCCATGACGGCCAGCGTCGAGGGGCTGACGTACTGATGCATACCCGTCCCGTCAACAACGCTGATGACGTCCGCGGACTCCTGGACCAGGGTGCGGAACCGCCGCTCTCCCCGCCGCCGGTCGGCGTCAGACCGGATCGCTGCGGCCGTCGCCAGGGCCAGCAGCGCGAGCGAGACCAGGAAAGCCCCGCCGACCCAGAGGAAGGTCTCCGTGTACCGATCGTCCTGGCTCGC